>JANNXV010000241.1:0-11686 GCA_031409815.1 Bacteroidota bacterium | reverse complement strand
ACATGAAAACAAAACTAACGTACTCAATTATTTTTCTTTCATTAATTTTTTTTAGCTGCGAAAAAACAAATGCACAAGCGCCCAACTGGCAATGGGCGAAAAGCGCTGGCGGCTTTGATTTTGATAAGGGACTTAGTGTTGCTACCGATGTAAACGGGAATGTATTTATGACGGGCTCGTTTGATAGTCCTTCCATCACCTTTGGAACAACTACGTTGGTCAATGCAGGCTTTTCCACCGCAGATATTTTTATAGTAAAATATGATGCAAGCGGAAATGTGCTTTGGGCAAAGCGTGCTGGAGGTGCTTCTTATGATGAGGGCTTTGGCGTTACTACAGATACAAGTGGCAATGTATTTATTACTGGCCAGTTTAATAGTGACACCATCACTTTTGGAACAACTACTTTAATCAATGCTGGCGTATCCACTGTTGATGTTTTTATTGCCAAGTATGATGCAAACGGAAATGTGCTTTGGGCAAAAAGTGCAGGTGGCACCACCTATGATGAAGGATACAGCGTTTCTACAGATGCAAGCGGGAATGTATTAATGACTGGCATGTTTAGTAGCCCTGCCATCAGCTTTGGAACAATTACTTTAACTAATGCAGGCAGCAATGATATTTTTATCGTGAAATATGATGCAAGCGGAAACGTGCTTTGGGCAAAACGCGAAGGCAGTACTTCACAAGATATTGTCATGAGCGTTGCCACCGATGCGAACGGCAATGTATTTATAACGGGCGAATTTCATAGTCCTACCATCACTTTTGGAACAACAACTTTATACAATGTAACCACTTCCGGAACTGATATTTTTATTGCGAAATATGATTCAAATGGTAATGTGCTTTGGGCAATGAGCGATGGCGGTTTAGATTTTGATAATGGTAACAGTGTTTCTACTGATGCAAGCGGAAATGTATTTATGACTGGCACGTTTGCTAGTCCTACCCTCACTGTTGGAACAATTACGTTGACCAATACAAACGCATTAACGGATGATATTTTTATTGTGAAATACGATACAAACGGAAATGTACTTTGGGCAAAAAGTGTTAGTGGTGCTTCGTATGATGAAGGCTTAAGTGTTTCCACCGATACAAGTGGTAATGTATTTATGACTGGCGTGTTTAATAGTCCCACTATCACTTTTGGAACAATAACTTTAACCAATGCCGACAGTAGTGATATTTTTATTGCGAAGTACGATGCAAACGGAAATGTGCTTTGGGCAATTCGAGCAGGGGGTACTGCTGCTGAAACTGCCTACAGCGTATCTACCGATGCTAGTGGGAATGTATTCCTCACGGGCCAGTTTTTTAGTCCAACCATCACCTTTGGAACAACTACATTGACCAATTCAGGCTTTAGAGATATTTTTATTGCAAAGCTGGATGGTACAGCAGTTGGTATTGAAGAAACAGCAAAGCATTCCGATATTTCAATTGCGCCCAACCCCTTTACCTCATATACAAACATTACTTTTAATCAAGAACAAAAAAATGCGACTATAAAAATTACAGATGTAATAGGAAACGAAATAAAAACTAGTAACTTTTCAGGAATACAATATGTGATTGAAAAAGGAAAAATGAAAGCAGGTATTTATTGCGTGCAAATAACTGACGAGAAGAAAAGTGTAGTAAATAAAAAAATTGTAATTCAATAAGTGAACTTCCTCAAACAGTGCTTATCATATCAGTAGTATGAATTATAAAAATCAAACAAAATGAAATATATTTTAATTGTTATTTTAATAATTACTAAAAGCAGTTTTTTAAGTAGCGCTCAACTTTTGCCTAATACCACCTGGACAGTGTATGACAATACAAATACCTTTTATACCTATTTTCATTTTAACAATGATACACTCTCATTCAGTGCTGATAATATTTCCTATTACAACTCATCTACATTTCACGAAAGCGGAAATAATTTCAACATTGTTAATCTAGCCGGTATAATTGGTAATACCTGTATGGATACAGGGCATTACACTTTTTTAATACAAATGGACACACTGAAATTTACTCTTATTAATGACTCTTGTACTGCAAACTTTCGCCCAACTATAATTTCGGTCTATCACTGGATAAGGCTATCTGTAGGCCTTGCAGAAAATAGCGTTATCAATGAACAAGTTTTTATTTCCCCTAATCCATTTAATGCAGAAGCTACAATCAACTTTAATCAAGAACAAAAAAATACAACAATAAAAATAACAGATCTATTAGGCCACGAGGTAAAAGCTATCAACTTTTCAGGGAAACAATATGTGATTGAAAAAGAAAAAATGAAAGCTGGTATTTATTGCGTTCAGATAATGGACGAAAAGAAAAATCTAGTGAATAAAAAAATTGTAGTACAATAAACGTGATACAATAATAATTACTGAAAGGCCAGATAAAAACCGAAACGGCTAAACAATAAAGCAATAAAAACAAATTAATCCCACCCAAAAAATGAAAAAGGCATTTACAATTTTTACAGTCTCTATAATTAGCTGGAGTAATTTAGTAATGGCACAAGCTCCCAACTGGCAATGGGCAAAATCAATTGGAGGAATAGATTTAGATGGTGGTATATCTATCGTTGCTGATGCATCGGGCAATGTTTATTCAACAGGCACTTTTATCGGAACCTCTGACTTTGATCCGGGACCGGGAATATTTAATTTATCTTCAATTGGATCTCTTGACTTTTTTATTTCCAAATTAGATAGTTCAGGCAACTTTTTATGGGCAAAATCTATAGGTGGAATTGGCGCTACCATTGAAAGCTATTCTATTGCTATTGATGCTAACGGAAATGTTTATTTAACAGGCGCTCTATATGGAACTGCTGATTTTGACCCTGACACGGGAATATTCAATCTGACTTCAGCAGCAAGCCACGATATTTTCATTTCTAAATATGACAGTTGGGGCAATTTTGTTTGGGCAAAAGTAATTGGAGGAACGGAAATGGATTATGGTAATGCTATTGCAGTTGATGCGGCCAATAATGTTTACGCTACCGGAGTTTTTAAGGGAACCGTTGATTTTGATCCTGATTCATTAATAAATTTCAATTTAACTTCAGCAGGCAACTTTGATATTTTCATTTCTAAATTGGATAGCTCCGGCAATTTTGTTTGGGCAAAAACTATTGGGGGAACCGATGATGATGAAGGGCGTTCAATAACTATTGACTCTTATGACAATGTTTATACTACTGGTACTTTCAATGGAACTTCAGACTTTAATCCCAATTCTTCAGGTAGCTATAATTTAACTTCTGGTGGATACGAAGATGTTTTCATTTCAAAGTTAAACAGCATGGGTAATTTTATTTGGGCTAGAGCATTTAGTGGAACATATCCGGAGATTGGTTGGTCATTAGCCGTTGATGGATCAGGAAATGTGTACACAACAGGTGGCTTTTACGGTACCACAGATTTTGATCCTGACTCAACCGCGAACTACAATTTAACCTCCTTTTTAATTGGATACTGGGATATTTTCATTGCTAAATTAGATAGCTCGGGCAATTTTGTTTGGGCAAAAAGAATGGGAGGAACCGAAGACGATCTCGGAATTTCTATCGCTATTGATGCATCAGGCAATGTTTACACTTTAGGTCGGTTCGATGGAACAGTTGACTTTAATCCTGGTCCAGGTACATACAATTTGACTTCAGTTGGAACCGCTGATATTTTCATTTCCAAACTTAACAACTCTGGCAATTTTGTGTGGGCAAAAGCATTTGGGGGAACAGGTTGGGATATTGGGAAGTCTATATCGCTTGACGCTAATAATAATATATATGTTACCGGATGGTTTACAAGCTCTGCTATTTATTTTGATTTGTTTTCCTTAACAAATACCGACATAACAAGCCCCTATACCTCCGACATGTTTATTGCCAAACTTGGAGCAATAAATACAGGAATAGAATATCTTATAAATAACGATAACGTTTCTGTTTATCCTAATCCGTCAACCTCTCATTTCACTATTTCATTACCAAGCAACAATAAAAAAACCGAAGTAACCATCACTGATATAACCGGAAAAATAATTTACACAACCACTATTACAAATTCAGAAAAAATAGAAGTAAACACAAAAGATTTTTCAGCGGGCGTTTATCTCGTTCAAATTCAAATAGGTGATTTTATTGAAACTAAAAAATTAATTGTTGCGAAATAAGAAAACCATCAAACGTAAACTCATCGCTGCTTCATAATTCCCACTAAAATTGAGAATGATTAGTTTTGTGGATGGTGGCCCAACGTGGATTAGAACCAAAGAAAAAAACAATCATAAATCCCAAACAAATTGAAATACAAAAATCTAAAATTGTTAATTACTGTTTCATTACTGTTTGTAGCTACTAATGCTAATAGTCAAAATGGTGTAATTTATTCCTTTATTTTCCGAATAGACCCACAACTTACAGATTATATAAAGGTAAACGATCAATCGAGAAACCTGCTATCGGGATATTCAGAAAGTGATGCAATGCCGGAGCAATTAATTGATAGCATTAAGCTGAAAACCGAAAATGCTTTTGCTGACAAATTAAAGACGCCTGTAAAAATGTGTTTTCATAAAAACAAAAAAGGAAAGGAAGTAAGCAGTGTAGGTGTTAATGGATTTCTTGAGGGATTGCCTTCTAATACTTTTAATGGAGGAAAAGAAGACTGCGTGGGCAGCACCCGGTTTATTAGTCTCGATGTGCAGATTTATCCTTCGGGCGGAACATCCATCACTATTGTAACAACTAAAACAAAATTAAAGCCCAGGTTGCAGATATATGCCACCGTATATGATGAAAATAAAAATGAAGTCTGGAAAAAAGACATCACTATAAAAGATTTTGCCAAGCTGCGTTCAGAAACAAGTTATTATGGAAATGTTGAAGTAACAAAATCAGAAGTGTTTACGCCCTTTGATATTTATGCAATGTATTTGATAGGGCTTGATGCTTTGATGCTGGAGTAACAATTCTCCTATTTCAATAATATATTTTTCAATAACAGGCTCTCTAAAACCCCGTCCTGTTGCATTATTATGGCAAAAAACATAAGTTCAAATTGTTAGTTTTCTTGTTTCTAAGTTAATTTTATAAGATTGACGAAAGTTCGAGTTAATATCCACTTCAACAATCTCCCTAATCATTTCGGCTTTTTTTACGTTATTTGTCTCATTAAATAACTACCTCGATGAAACACAAATACCTACTGTTGTTTTTTACATTCATATCCTCCCAATTGTTTGCTCAAGACTCTACAGATTTTAAACATAATTATTACATTTCTTCAGGTATTTATTTTCCAGATGTAGTTACTGAAGTACGCATTGACTCTAAAAGGTTTGGATTGGGAACTGTATTGAGTCTGGAGAACTCATTCGATTTTGCCGAAAAGCCAACCCTGTTCCGTGTCGATGGATACGGAAGAATTTCAAAACGATCCGCCTTTACAGCCTCCTTTTTTGTAATGAATAGAAATAGCTCAAAAACATTGGAACGTGAGTTTAATGTTAAAGTTGGAGATTTTATTGATACCACGTTTGTCAAAGGCGCAACAATTAATTCAAGCCTGGATAATAATTTTATTGGTTTAACCTATCATTATGATGCTTTTAGAAGACCCATGATGAATGCAGGGTTTGATGTAGGCGCAAGACTTACATCATTCAAAATGAATTTTAGTTTTAAACCATTTAATGGTGAAGAAAAATCGTATCAAGAATCGTTGATTATACCGGTTCTTTTAATTGGTCTTCACACAAATGGATACCTTACTCCTCGGCTGCGTGGAGGATATAAATTCGAATTCTTCAGATTAAATATTGATGGCATAAAAGGCAGTGTGTATGATAGTAAAATTATGCTGGAATATTATTTTATTAAAAATCTGGCATTAGGCGTTTCATACAATAGTATTGCTTACAATTTGGACGAATTCCCTTTATCTGAAAACTTCACAGGTAAAATTAAATTTCAAATAAGCGGAATGGAATGTTATTTATCAGCTCGTTTTTAATTTTTTGTCAATCAATATTATTAATGTTTCATAGTTCAACTTAAATCAATCACTGTTTCAAATGGAAAATTCAAACGATCAAATAAGAAATTACAATTTTGAGAAAATAGTTGACCTCATCATAAAACTTGGGGTAATGTATCTGCTTTTCTCTTGGTGCTTAGATATTTTAAAACCGTTTGTTTTAATGTTTATATGGGCTGTTGTAATTACCATTGCGGTGTATCCGGCATACAGTTTTTTGGTTAAACTGTTTAAAGGAAAAAAAGTAATTGCAACAATTGTTCTTACAGCAATCATGTTAAGTATTTTGTTAATTCCAACTGTTTTAATTACAGAATCATTGTTTCAGGGAATTAATTTTATCCGTGAAAAAAACAATGAAACGCAACAGTTAATACCTCCACCTTCCGCTTCCACCAAAAACTGGCCTGCCATTGCGCAACCGCTTGTAAATATGTGGCAAATGGCATCAGAGAATTTACAAGGATTAGTATTAAAATATCAGGACCAAATTAAAGTTGTGCTTCAGTGGCTATTGGCTGCATTAAGCGGAATTGGAAAAGGAGTGCTTCAATTTTTAGCGGCCATTATTATTGCTGGTGTACTGCTTGTTTATACCGATGCATTATCAGCCACTTCAATTAAGTTATTTAGAAAGTTAGCAGGTAATAATGGTGAAAACTTTGCACTGATTACTGTTGCCACTGTGCGTAATGTGGTAAAGGGAATTTTAGGTGTCGCGATAATTCAGGCTTCGATGGCAGGTATTGGTTTTTTTATTGCCGGAGTTCCGTTTGCCGGATTGTGGACCATTGCAAGTTTGATACTGGCCATTATACAAGTAGGGGTTGGTCCCATTGCCATTCCAATTACCATTTACATGTTCTCCGTTTCGGATACCGTTACAGCAACAATACTTGCCATTTGGATTGGATTTACGCTTATATCCGATAATATTCTAAAACCTATTTTATTGGGACGAGGTGCGCCTGCTCCAATGTTGGTGATATTTTTTGGCGCAATTGGAGGTTTTATTTACAATGGTTTTTTGGGATTGTTTTTAGGCGCAGTTGTTTTGACTATTGCTTATAAACTCCTGATCACCTGGCTGAATTCTGAAAATGAAAATTTAATTCAATAATATAAAATGAAGAAAAAATTCACAGTTATAGTAGCGACCATTCTATTAATTATCAGTACAAGCGCAAAATCACAGTTGCTCATTTCTTTACTGCTTGGTGATAAATTAAACTCACCCTATCTGGAATTTGGTATGGATGGTGGTTTAAACTGGCTTAACATGAGCAATACTCCGGTTAGTATTGCTGACAATACAAATACAAAATACTTGCAAGACTGGAACCTGGGTTTTTATTTTGATTTCAAGTTTAAAAAACATCCAAGCATTTACATTCATACAGGTGTTTTAGTAAAGTCGAAAATGGGCTGTGCTGATTTGGATCCATATACTATTAATACCGAAGATTCAGTAGAAATTGATGCTGCATTTGCAGGTGGTAAAGTGGATCGCAAAATAAATTTTTTTAATGTTCCGGTATTGCTTCGTTACGATTTCTATAAAGGCTTTTTTATTGGTGGCGGCACCATGCTAGGCTTACGATATACCGCCTTTGATTTGTTTAAAAACAGTATCCCTAATAAAGATGATTTAACTTATACCTACGAAACCAAAGACAACTATACCCGTTTAGATGCCGGTGCTGCAGCGAGCGTAGGTTATAAGTTTCATACTGGCCCGGGTATGACAATACATGTTGACTATTATTTTGGACTTGTTGATGTGAACAAAACATTGAGTGGCAGTCAAAACAATTCGGCACTTTATGTTAGCGCGGCTATTCCTATTGGTAGAAAAAAAGCAGCGAAAAAGGCTTTGGAAGACGAACAAATGAAAGTAAAGTAATAGCAATCCATCTAAATAAATCTTACCTTTTTAATAATCTAACAATTATTTATCAGCTGTATAATAGCAAACTAGCTACCATACAGTTTTGGGTTGTGTAGCTTAACCCAAGTAAGTCATCCTATTTTCTTTAATCATTAAGCCATGCCAATAACTTACGTTGATACTCTTTTTGATTATCGATAAACGCTGTTTTTTTGTTTATAGGAAAAACTTCAATGGTTACCTTCTTAATCTTACCTGAGAATTTATTTTCTCCTTCTTTATACTCTTCAGATACCGGAGTTTCATGATCGGCACCTACGTTTATACCTTCGTCAGCTGAGAACGCAAATGGCGTTGTTTTCGGAATTTTTCCTTCCGCAACTTTTACATCGTCAATATACAAATAGCATGTTCCGCCCGAACCTGGTTTGGGTTCATCTATTTTAAATTCGTATTTAAGAATATGGTGCCCGGCACTAACTGCCTTGACAGATGCTAAATTGGTTCTTGTCATTCCTAAATAATTGTACTCATGTTTAAGCTTACCACCTTTCATATAGAGCGACCATCCGCCAAACCGACCAGCTTGCGCAATGATAACTCCATCAGAAGTTCCGTTGGATAAATCCACATCAGCTGTAACGGTGTAAGTTTTATTAACTGTGTTAATGCCTGCCATTTCAGCTACGTTCATGCCGTCATATAGTGTTAGTGAAGTTCGTGGACCCATGAGGTCAGGTCTTCCTGCAATGGCGGGATTAATGCGTTCAGAGAAACGATCATCAATCGGCAACACATTGTATTTTGCTGCTTCTTTCATAAACACGTCCTGAAGTTCTTTTAGTTTGTCGGGGTTTGATGCTGCTAAATCATTTGCTTCGCTGAAGTCTTCATTCACATTGTAGAGCTGCCATACATCCTTATCTAAAGTATTGCGCGGAGTATTCTCCCAAGCTGCTCTATGAATTGTACGTGCTACCCATCCATCTTTATAAATGGCGCGGTTACCCATCATTTCAAAATACTGCGTGGTGTGTTTAGTAGGTGCATTTGCATCATCAAATGAGTACAACATGCTAGTACCTTCTATTGGTCGTTGCTCAATACCATTTACCATTTTAGGAGCAGGCAATTTGCAAGCTTCAAAAACTGTAGGTGCAATATCAATAGCATGACAAAACTGATTGCGTATTTCATTTTTTGCTTTAATGCCATTGGGCCAATGTACCACAACGCCATTACGTGTACCGCCAAAATCAGATGCAACCTGCTTGGTGTAGCTGAATGGTGAATCACCTGATACAGCCCAACCGCAGGCATAATGTGGGAAGGTGGTAGGGCCGCCCCATTCATCCATCTTTTTATATACATCATCAAAATTTTCAGTTAATCCGCTTAAGCCAACCATCTCATTAAACAGACCGGTCATAGTACCTTCGGCACTTGAACCATTATCACCAACGATATAAAAAACAAGGGTGTTATCCAGAGTTCCATTTTCTTTTAGCGACTCTAATAATCTTCCCACTTCATGGTCGGTATATTCTGCAAAGCCGGCATATACTTCATATTGGTGCGCAAACAATTGCTGCTCTTTAGGTGATAATTTATCCCAGTCTTTTATTCCATCAGGTTTAGGCGCAAGCTTGGTTCCTTTAGGTACAATGCCCATTTCAATCTGACGTGCTAATGTTTGCTCTCGCAATTTATCCCAGCCCATATCAAATTTACCCTTGTATTTAGCTATCCATTCTTTAGGGCAATGATGCGGAGCATGTGTGGCACCGGTAGCGAAATAAGTGAAGAATGGTTTATCGGGAGTTAATGTATGTTGTGTCTGTATCCAGTTAATGGCTTTGTCTGTCATATCAGTGGTAAAGTGATAGTTGGGAGTCTTTGGCGTTTCAACTTCAGTTACTCCGTCATAAATTTTTGGAGACCACTGATTGGTTTCACCTCCAATAAAACCATAGAAATGATCGAAGCCGGAATGTGTTGGCCAGCGATCGTATGGTCCCGATACAGAAACTTCCCAGGGTGGAGTTTCGTGGTATTTTCCAAAAGCAGCGGTGCTGTATCCGTTCATACGCAATACATCAGCCATCGGAGTAATTGTTTGCGGGCGCATTCCGGTGTTGCCTGGAAATGCAGTAGCCATCTCTGTAATAGCTCCCATGTTATTGCTGTGGTGATTGTAGCCGGTTAGAATTGCTGTACGTGTTGGTGAACAAAGAGCACAGTCGTTATAATTATTATACCGCAAACCCTGACTCGCATACTTATCAAGTACGGGTTCGCTAACCGGTCCACCAAATGCACTTGGTACACCAAATCCCTGGTCGTCAATTAAAATGACCAATACATTGGGTGCGCCTTTTGGTGCTTTTACTTCGAAACGTGATGGAGCTTTGGCATTGCGGGCATCCAGTTCGGTTTGTTCAGGATAGATCGGTTCTTTGATTGGGAGTGTTGTTCGGTCTAAATCAGTTGAAATAGTTGTTGTAATACTTCCAGATTCCTTATGTTTAGATTGATTGCAACTGAATATTACTGTTGTTGCCAAGGAGAAAACTAAAACCGTTAAATTATTTTTGTTTAACATATTAATAATTTTTAAAATTTTACAATACAAAGAAATATAATTTTATTAAACGCATCATTCATCACTTACACTTAACAATTGAATAAATTTTAAATATAGTTGTTACATTAACAATTAATAAAAAATCCGAATACGATATCTAAAATTTAAAAAGCTTCAGCAAAATTAATATAAGTTCCGGTGATACCTCCGGGACCAAATCCAAAATCTACTCGCATATTTATTTTATTTTTCTTGTCTACCTGAACTCTGAATCCTCCACCAATAGATAGATGCAGTCCATTAAATGAAAGACTTTGGTAATCGGTTGAAGTACGACCGGTTCCAATCCACGATGTGACACCAAACATTTTCCATACCGGAAGCCGGTATTCAATTTGTCCGTCAACAAGCACCTTGTCTCTCAAAAACCCTTGGTAATAACCTCGCATTTTATTATCACCTCCAAGTTGCGATAAATCATAAAATGGAACATCGCGATTCGAAAAATTGGTGGTTGCTTGTATTGCAATTACATGTTGATACCATGGATTAAAATATTTACGCGCATCCAATGTAAATTTTGTAAATTGATAAGCGCTTCCTAAAAATTCAGGATAGAACAAGAGAGTTGAAAGTACATAGGCTCCTTGCAAAGGATTATATCTGTTGTCGCGACTATCGAAAGCACCGGAGAAACCAATACCTACATCCGCACCACCTAACAATCCCTGTGCATTATCTCTTACCAAAAAACTATTGGTGGAGGTTTTAATATCAATGTAGTTGTTATATTCAAAAGCAAATCCCGCATATAAATTTTTAGCACAAAGAAATACCCCTGATGCAAAAAACTTTAACCTTTGATAATCGATGGCTTCAATGCTATCAATTTTATCAGTACTATCTCTATAAATTGTATTGCCGATTTTGGTCATATATTCAGGTTGTTTTTTATAGTTGAAATAACTATTTACAATTGTTTTATCCTGATTAAAAATCAACTGTGTTGCAAGCGAAACATTAATTCGTCCTTTGGTTGTAACTGAGGCAACACCAGATAATATGGAAGCCTCTGAAACCGTGTCTTTTTTTGAAAGTGGGAATGAATTGAATTTTGCTAAACCAAAAAGGTTACCGCCTTCACTTGAATAAGAG
>JANNXV010000240.1:0-22037 GCA_031409815.1 Bacteroidota bacterium | reverse complement strand
CGGATAGTGTTAGAAAATTTGTAAACAATATTAAATCGATAATTATTTTGCTTTCTTTCACGCAACTGGTCAATCGGAGCAATATCTCCAGATATATTTTCCTGTTTAACGGTTTTCCTATACCGAAAATAAAATTCTGTTTTTTTTGAAGGAGTATAAGTTAACTGACCAAGTAATTCATAGCCTTGACTAGGAGCACTTACTTGATACTTGAGCCAGGGGAATTTAAAAACATCAATATAGCCTACCGCTTTTAGTCTGCTAAATAATTGCAATGATAGACCGGCATAAGTACCCGATTCATTCTGAGGAGAACTTTCGCGCAACGGATTACAGGCCGCGCACACATAGTCGCGTGCATAGTGACGGTTAAATATTGAAAATGAAACTCGAGGGTCGAGACTTATCAATGCACCATTCAAATAAGAAACTGCTCCATTATCAGTTGCAGCTACTTCTCCAAAAAAATTAATGTTTTGAAATTGATAAGTATAATCAACACCAAAATTTTGAAATTGAGTACCATAAAAATCATACTGATTATAAGGCTCCGTTTTTTTTGCAATAGGAACATCGATTTTGGTAAAATAATATGTACCTCCTATTTCAAGCGCACCCTTTTCAAATTTAATATGACAACCATACAAAAGTTGCTTCACTCTATTTTTATCTTCCACTTCGCTTTTAGTTCTGTGATATCCATCTTCAGAAACACTACTCAACAAATAAAGATCGTTAACGGTATCGGCTGATGCAAAGTTTGCATCAAGCTTTCTATTGCTATAAAACAAATCAATTTGAAAATTTTTATAACCGAGAGCAGCTGCAGTGCCTCTAAATAAACTAAACTCGTTAACTGAAGTATGTGCACGAATACCAATTGCGTTTCGTTTAATTTGCATAACATCTGCAGATTTTGCCGGGGCTAAGCCACTCCATAAAACCAAACCTTGGCCATAAGCCAATTGATAATCTCCTATAACAAATGCTCGCAGAACACCCAAATCTCTAATCATCAAATGGCCTGAATAAAAATCAAAACTTTTTTGCGAACCTTGAAAAAATTCTTCACCGGCATCTTTTTCGGCTGTAATTCCAAAACTAAGTTTGCGACCTGATGTAAAACGATAGCGGGTATAAAATCTTAATGGACTGCCCAAGTAACGATTGGAAGTGACGTCAGAATCTGGAATGTTATATCCCTTTTGATCTTCCAAAACCTGAGTGCCTCGTATGATTAACTCGTTCTTACTGTTTTTTAAAATATTGTTTAAGTTCCATTGCGAATAATCAACGCCATTTCCCAACGTAATATAAGGCAGCAGCATTCGGATGGTTGCCAGATCAAAACCCTCGATTGCCTGCAATTCTTCCAATGCTATCAGTTCTCCGTTTAATCTTATATGTTTAAACAGTGCTTCTACCTGCAAATCATTCAGCATTTCAAGGGCTCCAATTTCTGTTCGTGTAGCGGTATTCAACTCAATCTGATTTTTTAGAAAGAATGCGCGCACTTCAGTTAATTCGGTAAGGTCAGCATTCTCCGGTGCATTTTCTGCAGCATTTTCTAATTGTTGTTGAATGATATTGTCGTTGTCGGGAGGAACAACTTGTGCAAAGGTGTTGGATGTTATGAGCACGAAAAATAACAGATACCATTGCAGACATATAGCGATGCTTCGTGTCGTATATTTCACTGATGCAGCTATACTTTTATTCATCTCATTTAAAACTATACGCAATTGAAATCACAGGTGAAAAACCTAAATCCTGATGATAAGATGCTGCCAAGTCAATCACAAAATTTTGCAGCTCCAAACCAAAGCCAAATGAACTTAGTAATGGATCGGAAGCAATACCACCCCGTAAATAAAATTGTTTGACCGGATGATATTCAAGTGCTCCTCTTATAATTGCATCTGCA
Organism: Bacteroidota bacterium; assembly: GCA_031409815.1. GTDB lineage: Bacteria > Bacteroidota > Bacteroidia > AKYH767-A > OLB10 > JANLUX01. Next base: position 20,113 of record JANNXV010000240.1, on the reverse strand, counting down.
TCTAAATCCTTTTCTGTTTCCACACTAATATTTACTTTATCAGAAAAAGAATAATTTAAACCTAAGGTTAACAGCGAAGGGATTTTTTCGTTGTAATAATCCGACAATTTTACTTGAGTTGGATTATACACATGAACACCGATCCACAAATCTTTAACTAATAAAGCCTGAAAACCTGCTTCTACAGTGAAGGCAGCTTTGCTTCCATAACCTTCCGAAATTGAAGTGCCTAAGTAATCAAACTGAACTCCGGCAGAAATTTTATCGCCAAAATTTTTTGCGTATGCTAAACCGATTTTTTGCTCGTTGTATAATTTGTATCCGAAATAAGAAACGCTTAAAGCAAAAGTCCCCAGCTCTTTGGTAGGCAATGCAAAGGCTGCTGCATTTGACGAAAGTTCATTCAACATAAATCGTTGCTCGTGGCTGATGCCTGCAACCGGTTCTTTTAAAAAAGCCAACCCTGCCTGATTATGAAATGATGCCCAAATATCTTTATAGGTAACTGCCGAATTTCCTAAGGCTGCAGCACGTGCACCTGCTGGTGGATTATGATCTCCTGCATTTGCAGTATAAATACAACAACAAAGAAATAAGAAGACAATTGGCTTTTGCATCGCTGCTATTTTTTGATACCTGATGTTTTTTCCATCTCTGCATTTGAATCCATCACTTTCTTTTTCAGTCCTTCTTTAAAGTCAACAATTCGTTGTAATAATTTTGAATCAGCTGTTGCAATAATTTGTGCTGCCAATATTCCGGCATTTTGTGCAGCGTTTAATGCAACGGTTGCCACCGGAACACCATTCGGCATTTGCAAAATCGAAAGTATGGAATCCCAACCATCTATCGAATTGCTTGACTTAACCGGAACACCGATTACAGGCAACGGAGTAACTGATGCAACCATGCCCGGCAAATGCGCTGCTCCACCAGCTCCCGCAATAATTACTTTCAATCCTTTGGATGCAGCTTCCTGTGCATAACTGAACATACGCTCAGGTGTGCGATGTGCCGATACTACAGAAATCTCATAAGACACTTGAAGTTTGGACAATATCAAAGCAGCTTCATTCATCACTGCAAGATCGCTTTGGCTACCCATGATGATACCGACCAATGCGGATTGTTTTTTTGATGGGGAGGGTTTTAGTTTTTTTGTTGACATATTAATTACTGATCACTTTTAAATTGTCTTTCACAAATTTTGCTTTGCGTATGGCTTCTGATTTGTTTGCATCTGTTATGGTAACATGTCCCATCTTACGAAATGGTTTGGTAATTTTTTTTCCGTACAGATGAATATGTGCTCCGCTTAGTTGCAATACTTCTTCAATTCCTTTGTAATGGGCTTCACCACTAAAACCTTTTTCACCCAACAAGTTTACCATCACCGATGGTTGAATGATGGCAGTATCGCCCGGAGGCAGATTTAATATCGCACGCAAATGTTGTTCGTATTGTGAAGTAATATTTCCTTCAATAGTTTGATGTCCGCTGTTGTGCGGGCGGGGAGCCATTTCATTCACTAAGACATTTCCATCTTTTGAAACGAACATTTCCACTGCAAGCAAACCCACCAATTCCAATTTTTCAATTACAGTTCGGGCGATTTGTATGGCTTCATTTTCGGTATGTTGAGAAATGCTTGCAGGAGAAATCAGGAACTCCACCAGATTTGCTTCTGCGTTAAATTCCATTTCCACAACAGGGTAGTTGCTCACTTCACCATTTGCGTTGCGCGAAACAATAACAGAAATTTCTTTTTCAAAATCAATACACTCTTCAACGATGGATGGTGCTTCAAACCCGTTTTTCAAATCTGCTTTTGAATTCAATTTCATCACACCTTTGCCATCATAACCTTCGGTACGCAATTTCTGAATCACCGGAAATGCTCCATCATAACCCATCAACTCTTCTTTGTTTGCAAAGCACTTAAAACCTGCTGTTGGAATTTTATTGATGCGATAAAATTGTTTTTGCAATCCTTTATCCTGAACTAATTTTAAAATTGCCGGCTGCGGAAACACTTTCAAGCCTTCCGATTCCAATCGCTGCAAGGCATCCACATTTACATGTTCAATTTCAACCGTGAGCAAGCTTACAGTTTTTCCGAAAGCATAAACCGCATCATAATCACGAAAGCTGGCGTTTACAAATCGTTCGCATAAATGTTTACAGGGAGCATCGGGATCAGGATCCATCACTGCCGTGCTCACATTATAATCAATTGCCTTTTGAATCAGCATTCGGCCTAATTGCCCACCACCGAGAATTCCCAGAATAAAATTTTTACTGCTAAAATGTTCACTCATACGATGGACAATATTAGCAAAATCCGCTATTAAAAACCCTTCACGGGTTTGAAACCCTTGAAGGGTTAAGAGCGGAAGATTAGCTACTTTCGCACTTTGACAAACTATTTATGAGCATAATAAGAGTTCACGACAAAGAATTTGAACCATTATTTTCTGCAACCCAGATTCAAATAAGAGTAGCACAAATTGGTGCTCAAATAAATACCGATTATTATGGTAGATGTCCATTATTCATTGGTGTTTTAAATGGCGCCTTTCTTTTCATGGCTGATTTGATCAAAAACATCAGCATTGAATGTGAAATGTCGTTTGTAAAAGTGAGTAGCTATTCGGGCACAGCAAGCACAGGTCAGGTAAAAGAAATGATCGGCTTGAGCCATGATATAACCGGCAGGGATGTGATTATTGTTGAAGACATTGTTGATACTGGCGATACGGCTGTTTACATTGTAAACGACCTTAAAAAGAAAAATCCTTCAAGCATTAGATTTGCGACTATCCTGTTTAAACCACTTGCCTTGCGTCAGGATTTTAAACCGGATTACGTTGGTTTTGAAATCCCTCCTGATTTTGTGGTAGGCTACGGATTGGATTATGACGGGCTTGGCAGAAACTTAAATGATATATATCGTTTGAAAAAATAAATTATTATGCTCAACATCGTACTCTTCGGACCTCCGGGTGCTGGTAAAGGAACACAGTCGACAAAACTCATTGAAAAGCACCAGTTGGTGCATCTTTCTACAGGTGATATTTTGCGAAGCGAAATAGCCAATGCAACGGCACTTGGTATGGAAGCCAAAAAACTAATGGACCAAGGATTATTAGTTCCTGATGCGGTGGTGATTGGTATGATCAAGTCAAAGCTGGAGCAAAATAAATCAGCGAATGGTTTTATTTTCGATGGCTTTCCACGCACAGAAGCGCAAGCTAAAGCTCTGGATGAACTATTGACCGAATTAAAAACTTCAATAACCGTAATGCTTGCGTTAAAAGTGGATGACGAAGAATTAATTAAACGCATTTTGCACCGAGGCAAAGATTCCGGTCGCTCCGATGATTCGGACCCTGCAATTATTCGTAAACGAATTGAAGAGTACAATGCAAAAACTGCACCTCTTGCAAATTATTACAGCGCACAGAACAAATTCGTGCCTGTTTATGGATTAGGGACAGTGGATGAAATATTTACACAACTAAATAGTGAAATTGATAATTTAAAATAGTAGGGAGTAAGAAGTTGGGAGTCGGGTTCAAACAGCCATACTCCCTACTCCCTTGCTCCAAGCAAAAAATATAAAATGGCTTCCTCAAACTTTGTTGATTACGTAAAAATAAATTGCCGTTCCGGTGCGGGTGGTGCAGGTTCTGTGCATTTTCATCGTGATAAATTCACCGCCAAAGGTGGGCCCGATGGAGGTGATGGTGGACGCGGTGGGCATATTATTGTTCGTGGCAACAAACAACTTTGGACCTTGCTACACTTAAAGTATCGCAAGCATGTGATAGCCGAAGATGGCGGCAAAGGTGATGCTCAACTAAAAACCGGTGCTGATGGAAAAAATGAAATTCTGGAAGTACCAATAGGGACTATCGCCAGAGATTTTGCAACTAACGAAGTACTATTTGAAATTTCGGAAGAAGGCCAGGAAGAAGTTATTGCTCCTGGTGGCAGAGGTGGAAAAGGGAATAATTATTTTAAAACTGCTGTTAAACAATCGCCTACTCACGCACAGCCCGGTGACCCTGGAATGGAAGAATGGAAAATTCTGGAATTAAAAATTCTAGCTGATGTGGGTTTAGTTGGCTTTCCTAATGCCGGTAAATCAACATTGCTTTCGGTGGTGAGTGCGGCTAAACCTGAAATTGCTAATTATCCATTTACTACATTGGTGCCTAATTTGGGTATTGTTGCTTATCGGGGCGATAAAAGTTTTGTGATGGCAGATATTCCGGGTATTATTGAAGGTGCTCACGAAGGCAAGGGATTAGGTTTGCGCTTTCTCCGACACATAGAACGCAACTCTGTTTTGTTATTTATGATTCCTGCCGACACTAAAGACATTAAAAAAGAATACGCAATTTTAATCAGCGAACTTAAACATCATAACCCTGAATTGTTGCACAAGCAAAGAGTAATCGCAATCACTAAATCGGATATGCTTGATGAAGAATTGATAAAGCAAATGAAAAAAGAAGTGCCAAAAGATGTTATGAACGATGGCACAAAAGTTCCTGTGTTGTTTATTTCATCTGTTGCCAACAAAGGAATTACCGAATTAAAAGATGTTTTGTGGAAGCTGATGAACGAAACATCATTTCTTACAAGATAGAAAATGTTTTCAACCGTACTGCAATACGACCGTGAATTTTTTAGCCTTATAAATGGTTTTCACGATGCGGTTTTAGATATAGTTATGTATTGGGCAAGCAATCGTTTCATCTGGATCCCATTTTATGTGTGGCTGTTCTTTCTACTTATTAAACACCATCGAAACGAGTTAAAGATTATTGTTCCCTCTGTGGCAATAATGATTTTAATTACAGATCAGACTTCTGTCTTTTTAAAAAATCACTTCCTTCGTTTACGTCCATGTCACGACAACTATTTATCAGAAACCATTCATCTGGTCAATAATGAATGCGGTGGCATGTATGGCTTTGTTTCATCGCATGCAACCAATACTATGTCGCTCACTTTATTTCTTTGTTTGCTGTTGCCGAAAGATTTACGTTGGACAAAAATTGAATTATGTGCGTGGACATTATTGGTGAGTTACAGTCGCATTTATCTGGGAGCACATTTTCCGGTCGATGTTTTAGGAGGATGGCTATTAGGAATAACGGCCTCTTTAATTTCCTTTCAATTATTTAGTGTAGCTAAGAAGAAATTTATTTTGAAATGAATCCTTACCTATTAGTGTTTATTGGAGGAGGTTTTGGAAGTGCTGCTCGTTTAGGGATCTCGGCATTTATGAATCGATATATAAATTCCATTTTCCCATGGGGAACTTTATGTGTTAATATAATTAGTTCGTTTATTCTGGGTTTGCTGATGGCAAGTTTGATGTTCAAGGTACAAGCAAGCAGCGAACAACAACGCTTGTTAATTGGAGTAGGCTTTTGCGGAGGACTGAGCACATTCTCTACCTTTTCTTTAGAACTATTTAATCTTCTGAAAACTGAAAATTATTTTCTGGCAGCAACAACGATTTTAGCAAGTGTAATTGCGTGTTTGATTGCAATTTGGTTAGGAATGATGTTGGCAAAGCAGTGACAAATTTGAAACTGCTAGAGTTCTACCATGAAGAAATATATTGAAAATTATTTCGAAGTTTTCGATCCAATCCACAAATAAGTAGCAATGTAAATAAATCCGTAAGGGATAAACTTATAGTAAGTGTCGCTAATAGAATGTGAATGAGAATCCGCGAATAGAAAATCATGTATAAAAGCAGCAAGTAATAACAAGGTGATGCTGGTTCCAATAATTGAAACTGGAATGTAGATCCATCCAAATGGCTTAAACAAATTTTTCATGTTGTTTATTTTTTATTGTTGATTAAATTAACTGCGTTGGTAAGTTCCACAAATTGTTGCCAGCTCAAGCGTTCAGCACGTAAATCTAAAAAGGGCAGTTCATTTAGCCGGTCAGCAGGCACCAAACTCCTCAATGCATTACGCAAAATTTTTCTACGTTGATTAAATGCTTGCTTAACTATTCTTTTAAAATCACTTTCATCACATCCAATCGAATTGTTTTGCTTACGCACCACTCGTATCACAGCCGATTTAACTTTTGGAGGAGGAATAAATTCATGCTCACTAACAGTAAATAAATATTCCAAATCGTACCAGGCTTGCATCAAAACAGACAAAATACCGTAATCACGATTTCCGGGTTGAGAAGTTAAACGCACTGCCACTTCTTTTTGAAACATACCAACCACCAATGGCACCTGATTTTTAAATTCCAACACTTTAAATAAAATTTGAGAGGAGATATTGTAAGGAAAGTTTCCAATGATTGATACCGGTCCGTTGAACTGCTTTGCAATATCCATTTGCAAAAAATCTCCTTCAATAATTTTTTCCTTTATCGAAGGGAAATGTGTTTGAATATATTTTATCGATTCAAAATCGATTTCAGAAACATAAAAATCAACATTTTTGTTTTCGATAAAATGTTTGGTTAGCACACCCATACCGGGGCCTATTTCTAAAACTTGCTTACACGATGCAGGCAATTGCAGTGCCTCCACAATTTGTTTAGCTATTAATTCATTATTTAGAAAATGTTGACCAAAATGTTTTTTGGCACGCACCTGATCAGATCTCATATATTGTAATTAAATACTGTGTGCTTAACCAAGCGTTTTGCTTTACTAAACAAGTTCTAATAAAGTTCTGAATGCAACAAAACGGTCTTTATACTTTTTAAAATGCTCCGCTTGCAAAGCAGGTGCAAACTTTTCACGATATTCATTGTAATGCTGCATGCTTGCGCATTTGTATTGAACAGAATAGGATTGTCCGCCCGAGTCCTCATCTGCTAAAATTTTAAAAATATCATTTCCGATAAACAACCCTGTTTTCAGCACGTCAGGCACATGCACTTCTTTCATCCATTGCAACCATTCATCAGCAATTGCATTGTCAATATTTACAGTTACGTTATAAATAATCATCTACTAATAATTGTAGTTTTCTTTTGAATTGGATTATTAATGAAATTCGAAATTACTATTCTTGTCCGGTTAAATTACCCAAACTAATTCGACTTATCTCCTCTCAGAGATCGGTATCTTTTTCTTGCGTCCACAGCAAATAAACTTCCGGGGTATTTAGTCAGCAAGGTTTCATACAATTCTTTTGCCTTGTCTTTGTTGTTGAGTTTGTATTGATAAATATCTGCCAATTGAAACAACGCATCATCAGCAAGAATATCAGTAGAATATTTTTCAACTACATCCTGTAAAAAAGGTAGAGCTGCTTCAAACCTTCCTCGTTTAATATTTATTTCTGCTTTTTTAAACCAAACTTCATCAATCAAAGTGTGATTTGGAAACATAGTAATGATGGAATCTAAAGTGATAATAGCAAGAGAATCTTTGTTTTGAAACGACAACAAATCTGCACGAGAATAAATTAATAGTGCCTGGTACGTGGTATCGGTATCCATGTTGGTATTGTCAGAAATCAACAAAGCAAGCGACAAGGCATTATTGGAAATTAACTGAGAAGTGGCAGCTTTTAAAACATTCAACTGATCTTTTGCCCAATCAAATTCGCCCAAATAATAGGATAAACGAGCATTACGATATTTTGCTTCGCGACCTAATGCATCGTTTTTAAATTCCTTATCTACTTGTCCGTATAATAAAGCAGCTTCCCAAACATCACCGGTAAAAACATCAATATCTGCAAGCTCCAATTTGCAATCTGCTTTAAACTGTGCGCTGATATTAGGCAGATCAATTGTTTGTTGCAATAGATCAATCGCACTATCCGTTTGATGAATATAAAATGCTTTAAGGTGAGCATAGCCACGAATAAGCGGAGCGGTATTAGCATTTTTTCCCAATTCGTTTATAGCAGTTTGATAATCCTGATCGAGCTTTAACAAATCTGCTTGAGTATAAGTGTTCGATGTTGTGATTTTTAAATTGACAGCGTTAATCAACTCCATGCGTGCAATGCTATAGTTCACATTGCTATTACCTTTATCAACGATGTATTGAAAACACTTTTCAGCTACAGCATACTCCTGATTATTTACACACAGACGACCAAGCGACAATACTCTTTCGCCCGTACCATCAATTCTTTTATCCAATGCTTTGGCTTGTATCAGTGCCGAATCAAAATCTTTTTCTTGCAAAAACAACCAATACAATAATTCGCTAAACTCGGTTGTTTGGGAACTCTTCTGAATTTTTCTTAATAGCGAAGTACGCAATACATCCGACAATGCACCTGAAGGATCGTTACCAATTTTATTCTGCAAAATTGTTTGAACATTGGCAATGTAACCCGGATTGTATTCAATCACATTCAAATACTCGTCAATCATTTCCTGAGCCTTACCTTGTTGCGCATACACCTCTGCTAACTCAAAGCTAAAAGGATAGCTGCCGCGTAACAACTTGCGACCCTGAACATAGGTTTGCGCTGCATAATCGTATTGTTGACGCTGCATAAATGCATTGCCCATCAAATTCACTTGATTAACATCAGGAGGTAAATTTTTTATGATCTCGGTATATACTTTTTTTGCTTTTTCAACATCACCTTTCGATTCATAAACACTACCAAGGTCAACCTTAAAGGTTGGATCAGAAGGAAATTTTTTGTTTTGTTTTTTTACCAGTTTTTCTGCTTTATCATACTCTTTCAACGACAATAAACACTTTAAATAACCGGGATAAGCTGCTAAAGGATCTTTATCAAAATACTTATCAAAATACACAATTGCCTTTTCGCATTCACCGCTTGATGCGTATTGATTTGCTAAATCGCCATCGTTTTGGTTGCGTTGGGCAAACGTGTTTTGTGAAAAAGAAATAAGAAAAAACACAAAGAAGCACAGGCTTAAAGAAAAACTTTGAACCTTCAAAAACCCCTGACCCCTAAAGGGGAAAAATCTTGCGCGTGTTGTCCCTTTAGGGAATTGAAAGGTGAGCGCGGGGGTTACTATTTTCATTTATTCTATTGATAATTATTAATTAATCATTTCAAATCTTGTATAAGGAATCAATGCCTTTGGAATTTTAATCCCTTCAGGAGTTTGATTATTCTCGAGCAATGCAGCAACAATACGCGGTAACGCAAGTGCACTGCCATTTAGTGTGTGAGCCAACTGTGGTTTACCACTTGCTTCACGGTAACGTAATTTTAAACGGTTGGCCTGAAATGTTTCAAAGTTAGAAACGGAACTTACCTCGAGCCACCGCTGTTGGGCAGCGGAATATACTTCCATATCATAAGTAAGTGCAGAAGCAAAACTCATATCTCCTCCACAAAGTTTAAGAACACGAAATGGCAATTCCAAATCGCGCAATAAACTCACCACATAATCCTTCATTTCCTCTAACGTTTCATAGCTTTTATCCGGATGTTGTATCTGCACAATTTCTACCTTATCAAATTGATGTAGCCGGTTAAGACCACGCACGTGTGCTCCATACGAACCTGCTTCTCTGCGAAAGCATGGAGTGTATGCGGTGTATTTAATAGGCATATCTTCTGCTTTTACTATGGTATCGCGAAAAAGATTCGTAACCGGTACTTCGGCTGTAGGAATCAAGTACAAATTATCGATGCCAACATGGTACATCTGTCCTTCCTTGTCAGGCAGTTGACCTGTTCCAAAACCTGATGCTTCATTGATCAATATTGGTGGTTGCACCTCATAATAGCCGGCCTGCTCAGCCTTATCCAGAAAAAAATTAATAAGAGCCCGTTGCAATTTAGCTCCCTTGCCTTTGTAAACCGGAAAACCAGCTCCAGTGATTTTATTCCCTAATTCAAAATCAATTATTTGATACTTGGTAGTTAACTCCCAATGCGGCAATGATCCTTCAGGCAAATTTGGCAATTCGGCTTGCGATTGAAAAATAATTTCATTGTCTTCCGGAGTTTTCCCAACAGGGACTCTAAAGGATGGGGCATTTGGAATACGAACCAAAATTTGTTCAATCTCCTTTTCTATTGCAATTTGCTTTTCTTCTAAACTCTTTGTGGTTTCTTTGATTGCAGAGCTTCTGTTTTTTAAATCATCTGCTTCGGCCTTTTTACCGCTTTTAAACAAATCGCCAATTTGCTTAGCTAATACATTTTGTTCGGCAAGCAATGTATCTAACTCTTGTTGTGTTTTTCTTTTGTCAATATCCAGATTCAAAACCTGTTCAATAACGGCTATCGAATCAAAGTTTTTGATGGCTAGTCGTTTAATGATTTCTTCTTTCTGATCGCGAATATGGGCTAACTGAAGCATAAAATATTTAATAATTAGAAACGCAAAAATAGGGGAATTAAGAGGAAAGGAGGTAATTAAAAGATGATAGTAAGTTTTGCTTTCAAGTCGACATGAATGAGGCTGCCCGCCATAGTTGTATCTGTATAGGAACTATATCCATCTTCAACATGTGTATTTAATAACAAGCCATTTGTTAAACCAATTCCCAAACCAATGCTCATATGACGATCGATTCTGTAATTATAAGATGCATGAAACTTTATTCCAACTGATTTTCCAACTGAGGTGATCGTTGTTACCCCCTTCGAATAACTAGCCACATTAAGGGCATCTTTATAATGAAAATACCCCAAACCAATACCGAAATTTAAATAACCTGAACCATTTTTTTTGATCAATCTATATTGTAAGCCAGCACCAAATAACTGCATACTTACTTTTTCCGCTAACGTTCCGGTTACTGGCATCATATTATTTAATGTTACCGTTGCCTCCTCATTTAATTTTGCGTCAGAAAAATATCCGTTATATTCCAGGCCAAAACCCAATCCGAATTTCAAAAAATAGGTGGCAGAAACGGACGGAACAAATCCCCATAGAAGTTGATTGTAATAATCTTTAGCAATCTGATTAGTGCCTTCAGGAAAAATAACCAGCCAACGGGCATATCCGGCACCAAAACTTATCATCCATGGCCCGTAGTCTTTGCGGGCACGCTTAATTAATTCTTGTCGTGAGAGGACTGTGTCCTTTCGAACTTCATATGGACTGTTTACAGATTGTGCTTCAACACCAAATACAAAAAGTATAAATACACAAACGAATATATATCTCAACATAAAGGTTCTTGAATGCACAAACTTAAACCAATTAATCCATCCGAATTGAGCGATGCATTATCACTATTTTTGAAGCGATTATGAATAACTACTTTAGTAAATGGTGCTGTTTAATATGTTTTAATCCGTCACAAGGTTACTTACAGCATTTACAATTTGACAGTTCTATACATTTTACCAAGCATTTATATAGTTTTCAGGAAAGTAATCCAATCGACAAGCATCCACCGGAAGGTTTTAATAACTTTTTAATTAGCGGGATTGATTTAGGCGAACAAATGCAGAATGCCTTTAAAAATGCATTCGATCAAGGATTCAGAAAAGTGGTTATGATTAGAAGTGATTTTGACCTGATTTCGTTTCAACAAATTATTGAAGCATTTAGTTGCTTAAAATTCATTGAATTTTGCATCGGGCCAAAAGAAAATGGAGATTATTATTTGATTGGTATGAATTATTTCGAGCCAATCCTCTTTAATAATAAGCAATGGGACTCACCAACACTCACTAAAGAAACTATTAAAGACATTGGCAAACTTAAGCTTGCTTTATATAAACTACCCACATTAAAAACCGAAGAACATGCTACAGCTCTCAACACTTAAATTTTTAAAAGACCTGCATAAAAACAATAATCGCGAATGGTTCGAAACCAATCGTAAGCGCTTTGAAGATGCTAAATCAGATTTCGAACAATTCTTAAGTGTATTGATTGGGGAGCTAACTAAATTGAATAAAAACTTTGCCGGACTCGAGCCTAAAGATTGTGCTTTCCGTATTTATCGCGATGTAAGATTTAGTAAAGACAAAACCCCTTACAAATGTAATTTTAGTGCGTCCATTAAAGAAGGTGGTAAAAAATCAGGCAGATGCGGTATTTACCTTCATATCGAACCGGATGGCGAATGGGGAAACATGGCAGCAGGTGGATTTTGGCAGCCCGAAGCTCCTTTATTAAAGTCTATAAGGCAGGAAATCGAATACCATACTGATGAGTTTAAAAAAATCATTAGCAACAAGGAATTCAAAAAGTGGTTTGGCGAACTTGAAAACGAAAAATTGAAGAACGCACCTAAGGGTATTGAAAAGGATCACCCTGATGTAGAGTTGTTTAAATACACCAGCTACATCGCAACCCATCAAATAGAATCAAAAGCTTTGCTAACCAAAGATTTACTTAAAGAATCGTTATCTACTTATAAAGCAATGAAACCATTTCTGGACTTTCTAAACCGTTCGGTTGCTTAAAATTTGATTCAGAAAAACGCATCTATTTAATCATAAAAGCATATTTAATTCCCTTTTGAATTTTTGAAATTCAGTCAGAGAACCTTATCAAGACGAGTTATTATTACTGAAACTAACTAATAATCAGACTGAAACACCATACAAGGGACGCATAAAAAGGGTGTGGATAACCATTTGGATTTTAAAATTGATTTTTATTTACATTTGCCGACTGTTTAAAATAAAACAAACTTAAAATGTCAGACATCGCATCTCGCGTAAAAGCTATTATCGTTGACAAACTAGGCGTTGACGAAAACGAAATCACCACAGAATCAAGTTTTACTAATGATTTAGGTGCTGATTCTTTAGACACCGTTGAACTAATCATGGAATTCGAAAAGGAATTCAATATTGCGATTCCTGATGATCAGGCTGAAAAAATTGCCACAGTAGGTCAGGCAGTAGATTATATTACTGCCAACGCAAAATAGTACTCATCCATTTACAAAATGGAGCTCAAAAGAGTAGTAGTTACTGGCCTAGGTGCACTCACCCCGTTAGGAAACTCTGTTACAGAATATTGGAATGGATTGCTTAATGGTGTAAGTGGTGCTGCACCCATTACACACTTTGATGCCTCAAAGTTTAAGACCAAGTTTGCATGTGAAGTTAAAGGATTTGACATAGCGAATTACTTAGACCGTAAAGAAGCACGAAAGCTCGATCCCTTTTCTCACTACGCTATTGCAGCGGCTGATGAAGCTGTGAAAGATTCTGGCATTCAGGATTATAAAGAACTGGATGTAGATCGGGTAGGTGTTATTTGGGGTTCAGGCATAGGAGGTATCAAAACTTTTCAGGAAGAAGTAACTGGTTTTGCAAAAGGTGAGGGCACTCCTCGTTTTAATCCCTTCTTTATTCCTAAAATGATTGCTGATATAGCCTCTGGTCATATCAGTATGCGTTATGGATATCGCGGACCTAACTTCACAACAGTGAGCGCTTGCGCCAGCAGTACCAATGCAATCATTGATGCCTTTAACTATATCCGTTTAGGCAAAGCAGATGTGTTTATTACAGGTGGTTCAGAAGCAGCAGTTAATGAAGTAGGTATTGGTGGTTTTAACGCAATGCATGCACTTTCAGTTCGTAATGATGATCCTAAAACTGCCAGCCGACCATTCGATCTTGATCGAGATGGATTTATAATGGGAGAAGGTGGCGGAGCATTGATTTTAGAAGAACTAGAACATGCGATCAAAAGAGGTGCTACTATTTATGCTGAGGTAGTGGGTGGAGGTATGAGTGCTGATGCATATCATCTTACCTCTCCACATCCAGAAGGATTGGGAGCAGGTAATGTAATGAATGCCGCACTAAAAGATGCTTATTTGAAACCCGAAGACATCGATTATATCAATGTGCATGGAACCAGTACTCCACTTGGCGATCCACAAGAAATTAAAGCTATTCAGCGAGTTTTTGGAGAGCACGCATACAAGCTGAATATCAGTTCGACTAAAAGTATGACCGGCCATTTGTTGGGAGCAGCTGGAGCTATCGAATCAATCGCAACCATATTGGCAGTTAAAAATGATATCGTTCCTCCTACCATTAATCATTTTACTGACGATCCGGCTTTTGATCCTAAGATTAACCTTACTTTTAATACCGCTCAAAAGCGTACTATAAATATTGCGCTCAGCAATACCTTTGGCTTTGGCGGACACAATGCATCAGCCATATTTAAAAAATATAGTGCCTGATTAAAGCGTGATTCGCACCCTTTATCATCTCAGTTTACATCCCGATAAAAAGCTCTTTACTGCTTTACGCAATCTGCTTGGATTTTACCCGAATAATATTTCGTTGTATCATTTAGCTTTTTGTCATCGCAGTTTAGCGCGAGAGAATGAAGCAGGCATTGAGCTGAGTAATGAACGTCTGGAGTATTTAGGTGATGCGGTGTTGGGTGCTGTTGTTGCAGAGCTGTTGTTTAAAAAATATCCTTATCGGGATGAAGGCTTCCTAACAGAAATGCGGGCGAAGATTGTGAGTCGCGACCACTTAAAACAATTGGCTTTTAAAATTGGTATTAGCGAATTTCTTCAAAAAGATACCTCTCCGGGTACCTACCGAAGCATGTATGGCGATGCCTTTGAAGCTTTGATAGGCGCCATATATCTGGATAAAGGATACACCATAGCACAACGGTTTATTTTAGAACGAATCATAGCTAACCATGTTGATTTACATGCAATCGAAACCACCGAAAGCAATTTTAAAAGCCGCATTATTAATTGGGGACAAAAGGAAAAGCGGTCTGTAATTTTTGAAACGATAGAAGATGAACTTAAAGATAAACTGATTAAAGTTCGTCTTCTTGTTGACGGAAGCGAAGTGGCAACAGGTTCCGACTTTGTAAAAAAGAAAGCAGAGCAGATTGCTGCCGAAGCAGCTATTAAACAGTTGGGAATTTGATTTGATCATTTTATAACACTCGACAAGAAAACTATTATTACTATTACTTGATTTAGCAATGAAGTAAATAGTCAATAAAACGCTGACCAACTTTTTATACTTGTTTCTGAGTTAGTTTTATAAATTTACTATTGAGTGAATTAAAAACACTCAATAAAAACTATTATTAAATTTGAAAACCATAACTTAATGTTCGATACAGCAATGCAGCGCATTAAAACCATTTTATTGATTGCCATACTTGTTGCAGGATTAAAAACTAATTGTCAAAGTCAGGCGGTTTATCTTACATTTCAAACTCAAACATTTTACGATACCATTAAAGTAAGCTGGATTACCGAATCAGAAACCGATGTCGACTATTTTATATTGCAACGATCGTTTTATGGAAGCCTTTCCTTTACTGACTTAGACACCATAAATGCAGTTGGCAATTCCACCACCAATCAATTTTATTTTTACAATGACATTCCACCAATGTTTGATACTTGTTATTTCTACCGAATTAAGGAAGTTGAATCTAACGGACAATTTATTTTTACACCTGTTATTACTGGCTGTGTTTTTTTACCCTTATCAGTTACTGAACTGAAACAGAAAAACGAAATAACTATTTATCCAAACCCTTCATCAGGAAATTTTGCAATTGGATTTAAAAACAAAGCAGCAACAGGTTTAATACAAATATTAAATCAGTTAGGTGAGCCTGTCTATTATAGCAAAATTTCTCATGAATCGACAATACCTATAAATTTGAAAGGTGTTGCTCCGGGAAATTATTTTATTAGATTACTTGATGGAAATAATATTTCAAACAGGAAGTTAATTATTGTAAAGGAATAGATAATTTCAAAACTAAACCTGTTGGAAATCTCAGGAACTTCTTATCTCACTTTTGAATTCATTTCATTAATTAAAACGTGAGATCAATTGTTAAATGAGTACTGAATTCTCCATCAAATTATCAAGAAATTATTAAGAAGATGAAGAAAATTCTGAATCCAATACTGATTAAAAAAATATTTGCATTTACAAATCTTTTTGTTGATGGTCGATTATATTTGCAACCATCTATTTAAATCATAAAAATGAAAAACAATCTTTCTCTTAAATATTCAAAAATTTTATTAGTTGCCCTTATTGCAACAACCATTAATGTTTCTTTTTCTAATGCCCAAGGTGGCGAAGCTCCATTTGTTAAAGGCTCAAAAACCATTGCAATCTCATTAGGTTTTGGTGTTGATTATGGATACACTATTAACTATGGTGGCAATGTTACTAATCTACCTACCTTTTCTGTTTCCTACGACCAGGGTATTTTTGAAAACGTGGGACCTGGAACAATCGGTATTGGAGGGGTAGTAGCAGTAAAGACTTCCAGTTACAAGTATGAAGCATATTCAAATGGCAGCAATACTAACTTCAAAGACAATTATACCAATTTTATTCTCGGAGTAAGAGGAACCTACCACTTAACTTTATTGGCTGACAAGAACAATAAATTTGATCCATACGGTGGTGTAACAATGGGGTTAAGATTTTTTAATCACAATTCTGATAACAGTCAAAGTTACGACAACTACAATAGTGTTTACCCTGTTTTTGGGGTTTATGTAGGTGCCAAATATAATTTCACAAAAAACTTTGGTGCCTTTGCTGATATTGGATATGATATAACCGCAATTCGTTTAGGTGTTAATTTTAATTTCTAATTAATTAGAGTTTAAAAACGTTTCATAAAACAAAAAGCGGAGTACTTCTAATGAAGTACTCCGCTTTTTGTTTTAAGAGAAATTCCTTTTACGAAAGCAACTGCTTTACCAGAGTAGCCACCATTTTATTATCGGCCTTGCCGGCTAATTGTTTGGTAACCGCACCCATCACCTTGCCTAAGTCGGCAGCTGATGTTGCACCTGTTTGCTGAATCACAGATTGAACAACTGCTTTCACTTCCTCCTCAGTCAACATTTGAGGTAAAAATTTTTCAATAACTGCAAGTTCATCTTGCTCACCTTTTGCTAAGTCAGCTCGGCCTTGCTGCTGGTAAATCTCCAGCGACTCTTTGCGTTGCTTTACCAATTTCTGCAACAGTTTTATTTCATCTTCTTCTTTCATATCACCACTACCTCCACTTGTTTTGGCAAGCAGTATGGCAGATTTTATTGCACGCAATGCACGCAATGCTGCTTCATCTTTTGCAAGCATGGCGGTTTTAAGATCGGTCATTATTTTTGTTTCGAGTGACATGGGGTGTGTTTGTTTTTTGAGCAAACAAATATAAATAGAACTAGCAATTTTATTTCGGGTTTGATAATTGCTTTACTTTGTATAAACCAAAAAAACATCCCTGCGAATGAAAACCTACAGCCGGAAAATTTTATTGAGTACGATGTTTTGCTTTGCTTTATTGAGTGCGAGGGCGCAATACGTTTCTATCTCAGACCTCAATTTCAGAAACTTTTTATATTTTAATGGCTTTGGATCTTGCATTAATGGCAACCTACTTGATACTACTTGCAGCTTGGTAGTAAATGCAACTTATCTTAACTGCAGCAATTCCAATATTATTTGGATGAATGAAATCAATTATTTTAAAAACCTGAAAATCCTTCAATGCGGCAATAATAATATTTATTCATTGGCAGCTTTACCTCCGAGATTGACTCTTCTTTCATGCGGAAACAATAATCTTGATTCATTACCTGCTCTTCCTGATTCTTTAACTGATCTTTTTTGTAATTACAACCAACTGACGAGTTTACCTGTTTTACCATCAACTCTAAGAAAGCTTAGTTGCGAGAATAATCAACTCACAAGCTTACCGAACCTACCTTCTATTCTGATAACTCTCGATTGCTGGAGTAATCAAATTTCTGTCTTGCCGGCATTACCCGATTCATTAATCAATCTGAATTGTTTTAATAATTCACTGAATTCATTACCAACCTTACCTGATTCTTTGGTAACACTCGTTTGCAGTAGCAATCAACTTACTTTATTACCTATCCTACCTTCAAAACTCAAGACTTTAGGTTGTGTTGGTAATGATCTATCCGCTCTGCCATCACTTCCCCTTTCACTGAGTAATCTTTACTGTACTTCCAATCAATTAACCTTATTGCCCGCTTTGCCTGATTCATTAACCTTTTTTTACTGCGATGACAATCTACTAACATCATTACCGACTTTACCAAATGGACTTATGTATTTTATGTGTGATATAAATCAATTGAGCTGGCTGCCTACTTTGCCTGATTCGTTACTCAGTCTTTTTTGTGGCGAAAATCTGTTGTCTTCTTTGCCAGCTTTGCCAAACCGGTTATATTATCTTCATTGCGAGTATAATCAACTTACTACATTGCCAACATTACCAACTGCAATTGGGGATTTGTATATTAGTAATAACCCAAATTTTACGTGCCTACCCACTATTCAATCAATAGATGATTTTGAATGGGTTAATACAAGTATTAATTGTCTTCCAAATAATATTTCAATAACAAATAGCGCTAAACCGTCAATTAACGGGTTACCAATTTGTGATTCTATATTTACTGCTAACTGTGGAATTTTCACAAATAACCAGTTGAATTTTCAAAACACACAATCATTTAACATTTATCCCAACCCCATCACTTCCGGCACTGAGTTGAAAATATTTTTTGATGCTCCCAACGATAAGCAGGCGGTGTTTTTTATTGATGACCTGAGCGGAAGAGTTGTTTTTACAAAAAATATTTTCTCATCCAAACAAACGCAAAGCATTGCATTACCATCGCTTGCTTCGGGTATTTACAATTGTGTGATGAGTGCTGAAAACGCAAGCAGCCATCAGAAACTGGTGGTGGTTGAAAAGAAATAAAAATGCGATGCAATTTTTTTGCACCGCATTTAAATTATTAATTCCAACCGTTGTTTACACTTTGCCAACTGTTGACTGAAAACTGCCGACTCCCTTTCTAATCTACCTTATCGTGCAAAAAAGAATTATTCGGCCTGATCTCCGGCTTGCGGTCTTTATCATCGGTAGTGAGCGTATAACGTGACACACTTGAATCGGATGAAGCCGGAACAGAATCTAGCTGAACATTTCTTCTTTTATACGCAGGTTCCTTTTCAAGATCCAGAATTCCGTTTGGTGAGTTAAGTTTGAAATTGGTCTCACGTATTTTCATCAAACGTTCGCGCGTGGTGCGGAATAATTCTTCCTCAGGTGTAAGCATCTTTTGCTCTTGCGGCTTTGCTGCCGGCATTCGTTCTTCTAAAGCTATAACAATTGGCCTTGGAGTAGCAATGGGGGCTTCTGAATTGATGTTAAGATTTATTTCGATGGGTCTTTCTTCCTGTTTCTGTTCCACCGGTTTTGATTCTGCAACCGGAGTTTCCATTTCAGGAGTTTGCATTTCAATAATGATTGGTTCGCTTATTTCAATTACTGATTCGGTGATTTCAACGACAGATTCGATGGTTTCCTCTGTTGTATTTACAGTTAAAGCCTCCTCGATTATTGTTTCCGTTACAACGATTTCTTCATTTACAACAAGTGATTCTTCTTTAAAAGTATCCACCTCGTTAATTGAAAAATTGATTATTGGCTCAATTGTTTGTTTATTGGTTAGAACTATTGTTTCGTCCCTCTTCTCTTCCACTTTTGGCTCACGAATAATCAAAACCGGCTCTAATGGATTAATAACTATTTCTTCTTCAATAACTTGTTTTTGTTCAACAACAACTTCATCAACAATAATTTTTGAAGTTTCGGAAGTTAACATATGTACAATGCGCTCAGGCTTTTTATTTTGTTCAATACCTACTTCGCTATTTGTTTTGAATCCGGTTGCAATAATGGTTACCCCAATTTTTTCACCCAATGTAGGATCAGTTCCAATTCCCATAATAATATCAGCGGTTTGTCCGGCCTGCTCTTGAATATGCTCAGTAATTTCACCTACCTCATCCATTGTAACTTCGCGTTCGCCCGAAGTAATATTTAATAATATATAACGCGCTCCTTCAATATGATTATCGTTTAATAAAGGAGAGTCAATAGCCATTTCAGCTGCAATTCTTGCACGTTGTTCACCTTCTGCCGTAGCAGCTCCCATTATAGCAACACCGCTATCTTTCATTACTGTTTCAATATCGGCAAAGTCAACATTCACCAACATTGTTACTGTAATAATTTCTGCAATGCTCTTAGCTGCGATCGTGAGAATATCATCGGCATGCGCAAATGCTTTACCTAATTGAAGATTGCCATGTAT
>JANNXV010000239.1:0-1729 GCA_031409815.1 Bacteroidota bacterium | reverse complement strand
CTTGCAGTCGGCGTTCCTATGCCAAGTAGTGTAATTGTTTGACCTGCAACTCCGGTGGATGTACCAGAACCGGAGAAACTAATGCCCGCAACTGTATTTGTGCTTACACTATATGGCCCCACAGCGGCAGTAGTTATTTGCACCTGTATAGTATTTGCTGCTGTTAATGGAACATTGATGGTGTAAGCACCATTTGGTGTGACAGGTGTACATGCACCCGGCCCACCACCCAGTGTACCAGCAACAGGATCCAACACTGGTATCACAAAATTACAATTAGAGGAATTATATGTTACTGGTATAGTTATACTACCCGAGTTTGTCGGTATTCCCGATCCAATCAAGGTAATAGTTCCGGCACCGACAGCCAATGAGCCGCTACCAGTAAATGTCATATCATTGATAAGTGTTGTAGTAATATTATAGGTACCAGCCACTGTTGTATTTACATTTAATACAACTGTATTAGTAGCATTCATTGCGCCGCCTTTTACATAAGTGCCGCTCAACACAGGTGTGGTACAACTGGCAGGTGTTCCGCTTCCTGTTAATGTGAATGTTGCAGGCCCTGACCCAACGGGTAAAACAGTAATAGCAATGTCACATATCGTACTGTCAAAACTCACAATAAAATTATCAGTTCCATCAACGAACGGAGTTCCGTTACTTCTTAAAATTATGCTGTTAGCACCCAACGCTGTAAAAGTGCCGGTGCCTTTGAAATAATATCCGTTTATTGTGTCAGTAGTAATGGTATAAATGCCGGTACGGGTTACATTTACAGATACAGAAATTGTATTGGTAGCTGGCACTAGCGGCGTTCCTGCTACATATACTCCATTTACCGATTTGGGAAGACAGTCGCCGGTTACATCACTTTGTAAACTTCCTTCGGCCGGGGTATTGCCCAGTTCAAAGCTCAATTCTTTCTGGCATCCTGTTACGGCTAAAAAAACTAATGCCAGCCAATAAAAAAGGTGTTTTTTCATAAAAAGGGGAATTATTTAAGCCCCTAAAAATAAGACTATTTTCTTTACCGCCCCATTGCGCCGTAGATAAGAATCCACAGAAATTCAACGGTTTGGGAGCAAAACAATAGCTTATTTTTGAGGGAAATTCAGAATATATGAAGAACGTTTATTTCGCTTTTTTATTTTTCGCCTTCACCTCTTGCCAGGCTCAAACTGGAACATATAGTAAAATTGGCGCCGATGAATTTGAAAAAGCCATCGCTGGCAATGATATGCAGGTATTGGATGTAAGAACAGCCGAGGAATTTAAATCCGGGCATATTAAAAATGCGTTGCAGGCTGATTGGACACAAAACCAGCAATTTGTTGAAAGAATCCAATTTGTGGACAAAGACCGGCCTGTTTATGTTTATTGTCTTGTCGGTGGCCGCAGTGCTGCTGCAGCAGATTGGATGCGGAAGAATGGTTTTAAAAATGTGGTAGAACTAACCGGCGGCATAAATGCCTGGAAAGCGGCCACCAAACCGTTGGAAGGAAATAGCAACGAGCCACAAATGACAGTGGAGCAATACTGGGCTGACATTCCGACCAATAAAACCACCTTGGTTGATTTTGGTGCCAACTGGTGTCCGCCCTGCATTAAAATGAAACCTGTTATAGATGAACTGGAGTCTAATAAAGAGTTGAATTTTCTGTTATTAAAAGTAGACGCCGGTCTTCATACCGATGTAATGAAATCGCTGAACGTTGAACCGATA
>JANNXV010000238.1:0-18579 GCA_031409815.1 Bacteroidota bacterium | reverse complement strand
GAAAACACTACACAGCAAGTTAGATTGGTAGTAGAATAATAGTTAGTTAGAGTAACTAAAAAAGGCGTCCCGAGTAATCAGGACGCCTTTTTTTATGATCAACCTACTATTTAAAACGTATTTCAATAGTAGCTATACAATTTAGGGCAAAGGTTGTTACTAATAAAATCAAGACATCGCTTAAATTAATATTTAAACAGCTATTCGATAAGTAAAAAAAATGAAATTAATTAACTAAACAAAACCTTTGAATTAATCAACTGCCTAACAGTATCCATAATTGCGCTGGCATCAAAATTACATTCGTTGTATAATTCCTTTTGTTCACCATGCTCAATAAAACGGTCAGGGATACCAAGGCGAACTATTTGTGCCGAGTAATTATTATCAATCATAAATTCTGCAACAGCACTTCCAAAACCACCCATCACACAACCGTCTTCAACAGTAATTATTTTCTTGAATTGAGAAAACACTTCGTGCAATAAAACCTGGTCTAATGGTTTTACAAAACGCAGATCGTAATGAGAGGGATAAAAACCTTCTTTAGCTAAACGGTCGCAAGCTTCCACAGCAAAATTGCCTGGATGGCCAATAGTGAGAATGGCTACTTCTTCACCACCACGCAACATACGTCCTTTACCAACCGGTATTGCTTCAAATGGTTTACGCCAATCAACCATTACACCATTTCCTCTTGGGTAACGAATGGAAAAAGGTCCCATGTTATCATGCTGCGCAGTGTACATTAAATTGCGCAACTCTTGCTCATTCATTGGTGCACTCACAATCATATTTGGTATACAACGAAAATAAGCATAATCAAAAGCGCCATGATGAGTAGGGCCATCAGCTCCGGCTAATCCTCCGCGATCCAAACAAAAAACAACATTTAATTTTTGTAAGGCTACATCATGAACCACCTGGTCGTATGCTCGTTGCATAAAAGATGAATAAATATTACAGAAAGGAATCATTCCTTGAGTTGCCAGTCCTGCCGAAAAAGTAACTGCGTGTTGTTCAGCAATTCCAACATCAAACGCGCGGTCAGGCATTGCCTTCATCATAATGTTTAATGAACATCCACTTGGCATTGCAGGAGTAATCCCAACAATCTTATTATTGGTTTCAGCTAATTCAACAATTGTGTGCCCGAAAACATCTTGGTACTTTGGAGGTTGCGGTTTATCAATAACCGGCTTAAAAATTTCTCCTGTAACTTTATCAAACAATCCAGGTGCATGCCATTTGGTTTGATCTTTCTCAGCCAAATCATAGCCCTTGCCCTTTACAGTTAAACAATGTAAAATTTTTGGTCCGGGAATTTTTTTAAGATCCTTCAACACCTTTGCCATGTGATTTACATCATGACCATCAATGGGTCCGAAGTAGCGAAACTTTAACGATTCAAAAAGATTACTCTGCTTAAGTAAAGCGCTCTTTACAGCATTCTCCACTTTTTGAGCAATTACTTGAGCGTTAGGTCCAAATTTGCTTATCACCCCAAGCATTTTCCAAACTTCATCTTTAACTTTATTATAAGTCTGAGACGTTGTGATGTCAGTTAAATATTCTTTTAATGCACCTACATTGGGATCAATACTCATACAGTTGTCATTAAGAATGACCAACAGATTAGAGTTTTCAACTCCTGCGTGATTTAATGCTTCGAACGCCAATCCTGCTGTCATGGCTCCATCACCAATAACGGCAATGTGCTGGCGTTTTTTATCGCCTTTTAATCTTGACGCCACTGCCATTCCCAACGCTGCTGAAATTGAAGTAGAAGAGTGCCCAACACCAAAAGTATCATACTCGCTTTCGCTGCGTTTAGGAAAACCGCTAATGCCATTATAAATTCTGTTCGTATGGAAAATTTCTCTTCGACCGGTTAAAATTTTATGACCATATGCCTGATGGCCCACATCCCATAACAATTGGTCATAAGGAGTGTTAAAAATGTAGTGAAGTGCAACTGTCATTTCTACAACCCCTAAACTGGCTCCAAAATGGCCACCGTTTACCGATACTATATCAATAATATACTGGCGCAATTCCTTGCTGACTTCTTCTAATTGTTCAGGTTTTAATTTACGTAAATCAGTTGGGTAATTAATTGTTGATAAAAGTGTGCCGGCTTTAACCTGATTCATGATGTTTGAGATAAGCAAAAGTAAAGAATTAGTACAATATAGTAAGTAGTTTGTACTGAGAGTTAGTATAAGCTAAATAACAACTCCAATGCCATTTTTGTTTTTAAAAGAACATTATTCCTTGTTAAAATGAAATGTAGCAATATATTTCCCAATAGCCTAAACAATTAATATTAGCAACTGTATATTTTTGTCACAATGAAACTATTTGTAAAAAACATTGAAGCCTCCATAAACGAAATGTTGCTCGAAATGTTATTCAAGCAATTTGGACCCATTGTGAGCACCAAAATTGTGTATGATAAAATTACCTGGGAAAGCAAGGGATTTGGTTTTATCGAATTTGAAAATAAAGAAGATGGTTTACGTGCCATCGAAAAAATAAACGGACTTGTGGTGAAGGGATTGAAGATGAGTGTGGAAGAAGCGGAGGAGAGAAAGAGATAATTAACTCACTCTACTAAAATTCCCTGATATTTTTTCTGAGTTCGCTAATTTTTCTGAAATCATATTGTTTTCTGCCATCATTAAATGTGGATCTTGTTTTAATAATTCAACAGCAGTGTTTCTTGCCTTTTCTAAAATAGCTGAGTCTTTTGCTAGGTCTGCAATCTTGAAATTTAAGATGCCACTTTGTTGAGTTCCTACAATATCTCCGGGCCCACGAAGTTTCAAATCTGTTTCTGCAATCACAAATCCATCATTGGTCTCACACATTGTGCGCATGCGCAAGCGGGTATCATTACTCAATTTACTTCCGGTAAGTAATATACAAAAACTCTGATCGGCACCACGACCAACACGTCCGCGTAATTGATGCAACTGGGATAGCCCAAAACGTTCTGCACTTTCAATCAACATTACCGATGCATTTGGAACATTCACACCTACCTCAATTACAGTGGTAGCTACTAAAATATTCGTTTTACCCTCTTTAAACATTTGCATCTCGTAATCTTTGTCCTTGGATTTCATTTTACCATGTACAATACTCACTTTGTATTGTGGCAAAGGGAATTCGCGGCTTATACTTTCAAAGCCGGCCATCAAATCATTGTAATCTAATTTTGCAGATTCTTCAATCAAAGGATAAACAATATAAACCTGTCGTCCCAAAGCAATTTGTTCTTTCAAAAAACCAAACACAGCCAACCGGTTTGCCTCGTACTTGTGAACTGTTTTAACCAGTTTCCTGCCTGGTGGTAGTTCATCAATTACTGAAACATCAAGATCTCCATACAAAGTCATAGCGAGTGTACGTGGAATAGGTGTTGCTGTCATCACCAGCACATGTGGCAATTCGTCATTCTTCATCCAAAGTTTCGCACGTTGTTCCACTCCGAAACGATGTTGTTCATCAATCACAACCATTCCTAAATTCTGAAATTGAACGCCCGTTTCAATCAAAGCATGCGTGCCGATAAGGAAATGCAATTCTCCATTCATCAATTGTTCAAGAATCAATCTTCTTTTAGCTGCTTTGGTACTTCCGGTTAGTATCTCAATTTTAACAGGCATATCTTTCATCAGATCAGTAATAGTTTCAAAATGTTGAGAAGCTAGAATTTCCGTTGGAGCCATCAAACAAGCCTGGCAACCATTGTCCAAAGCCATTAGCATGGCGAGTAAAGCAACAACTGTTTTTCCACTGCCAACATCGCCCTGCAATAAACGATTCATTTGCTTGCCTGACCCCACATCCTGACGAATGTCTTTTAAAACTTTTTTCTGTGCATTGGTTAATGCAAAAGGTAAATGGTGGTGATAAAAATTATTGAAGTATTCACCTATTCGTGAAAATAATTTTCCATGGATTTTCTCTATCCGGATTTGTTTACTCTTCAATAATCGCAACTGTAAGAAAAACAACTCTTCGAATTTTAATCGGAGCTGTGCTTTTTCAAGAGTTAAAGCATCCTTTGGAAAATGAATTTGGATTTGTGCTTCACGCAAAGAAATTAATTGGTAGGTATTTAAAATGTTTTTTGATAATGTTTCATTTAAAGAGGATGGCATTCCCTGAATCAGGTTTTTTTGCAGTTTCAAAATCCCTTTACTATCCAAAGCAAATACTTTACATTTTTCAGTGCTGCTGTATATGCCCTGCAGTTTGCCAAAAGAAACAGCTTGATTTGCGTTTGGCTGTAATGCAACTTCTTCAATTTCAGGATGAACAATATTAATTTTTCCATTAAAAATTGTAGGCCTTCCAAATACAATATAGGTTTTACCAGCTTTGAGTAGTTCTCTCATCCACTTTATTCCTTGAAACCAAACCAGCTCAATAGTTCCCGTTTCATCTTTAAAATTAGCCACCAATCGCGTGGTTCTTTTTAATCCAACTGAAGTAATGCGAGTTATTGTCCCTTTCAGTTGGATATATGCAATCTCTTCATTGGCTTCGCTGATTGTATAAAAACGCGACCGGTCAACATATCGAAACGGATAATGCTGCAACAAATCGCTAAAAGAAAAAATTCCTAATTCCTTTTTTAATATTTCACCACGTTGCGGACCAACTCCTTTTAAAAATTCAATGGGTGATTCTAAATAATGCAACACAGTACAAAAGTAGAATTTCGCGCTTAAGAAATCAGGACACTAAAAAGGTATCCTATTAGAAAATCAATTATTAAAGTAAACGGTCAATAATGACCTAATAAAAAATCAATTTCAATTTCTAATTATTAGCAATTGCTATATCAAAATAAGATAAAAGCAGAAAAGCGTTACGTTTACGTAAAAAAGAAAAGTTATTGGAAAGCGGTAAAGAAAGAAAGCAATTTAATAAATAAAATTATTTATTGCTCAATAACTACTGCATTTGGAAATTTAACCTTCCACAATTTAAGCGCCTTCATATGAGGAATTGTAATGGTTGTTCTCTCGTCAAGACGAACTTTAATTTTTGCTTTCGTAGGAGCTTGAGTCAAAATAATCTTTTTAACTCTACTAGGATATTTATTTTTCATATTACAATAATAACACTTTTTCCTAGATTTAATTGTATAAATTATGCTAATTCCTAACAAACTCATCAAAAATTAACACAAACCTTGCTTTATGAACATTTTAAGCTAGAATTTATTTATTAATTTATTGATTGTCAACAACATGTATTCGATCCGAATATTTACTGTTACGGATTCTATTAAAACGGGTGAAGTGCAAATGCAATCATAAAAGGGTGAATGGATAGCAGAATTGTTGGAAATACTCAGCAATAGTCGTTTTAATTCGTCTAAGCACCTTAAAGCGTAAACAATTAAATCAATTGGTTATTTAGTGTGCTTTAATAGGTTACCTTTGCTCAATATTTAAAATTTAAAAATTTAGTAATGAAAAAAGGTAAAGTAAAATTCTTTAATGATTCCAAAGGATTTGGATTCATT
Source organism: Bacteroidota bacterium (assembly GCA_031409815.1). GTDB lineage: Bacteria > Bacteroidota > Bacteroidia > AKYH767-A > OLB10 > JANLUX01. Next base: position 13,034 of record JANNXV010000238.1, on the reverse strand, counting down.
TGCGATCACGAAACAGGAGAAGATGTATTCGTTCATTCATCAGGTCTATCTGACCAGATACTTGAAGGTGACGAAGTGACTTTCGATGTGACGCAGGGTAAAAGAGGTATCAATGCAGTTAACGTAAAGCGTGCAGCATAAATAATCTAATTATTCAGAAACAAGAAAACCAGTCCTATTAGGGCTGGTTTTTTTGTTTAATAGCTATGTGCTACAGTTTAAAACTGAAAACTATAATTTTTTTGAGATCTTGTTACATTATAACAAATTCTTAAATCTCCAAAATTTTCAGAGAGTTCTAATGCGCTTAATGATGACAATTCTATAGCAATTTTGGTATAAAATCTTTTTGGGTTAAGACTTGCAATAGGTTCATCGGGTATCTTTTCTATAAATACTTCGGCATCTAACTTAACTGAAGGGTTGATTGTTGAACAAATCCTGGTTGTATTAGAATTTATTCGATGAGCATACACTTTGCCACTTGATTCAATTTGTTCCGACACTTCAATATGAAAAGAAGGTAGCGTTTTACTAACCGGGCTAGGGTTATTTTTTATACCGGAGTTTTTTTTATTTCGTAAATAAAAACCTGTTTGATCTAACATTTTCCTAGTTGTTTCATAAATCTGAAATGTGAAGCGATAGCTGAAGACATAGTGGAATAATTTATATATCTTATATTAAATTGTTCGCAAGACTCTTTTACAATTTTACTGATAGCCGGATAATGAACATGGCTGATGCGGGGAAACAAATGATGTTCCACCTGAAAATTTAGCCCACCTACAAACCACGAAAGCACTTTGTTGTTTGTTGCAAAATTTGCAGTTGTTTGTAACTGGTGAACAGCCCATTCTTCATTTATTTTTAAGGTTACATTATTTCCATCAGTAAAATGGGTATCCTCTACTACATGCGCAAGCTGAAACACCATTGCAATTGTTAGACCCTTACTAACCTGAAGCACCGAATAGCCAGCTAAAAAAGGTAGCCATCCAACTGCATAAATAGGAATTACGATGTAAAAAAGCACGTACAAAACTTTACTCATCCAAAAGATAATATGCTCTTTTAATTCCATTTTCCTGATTGGAGTAGTGTAAATTTTACGATTAAGATACTTCATAAAATCAGTAACAAAAGTCCAAAGTAGGGTGGTTAAACTATATAAGGGAACACAATACAAATATTGGTATCGGTGAATTTTCATAAACTTCTGAGTTGGGCAATGCCTTAACAATGGCATTTTCGCTATATCATCATCTACACCATCAACATTGGTATAAGTATGATGAATAATATTATGCTTTTGTTTCCAAATGAACGCATTTACACCAAGGCAGTTTGCGGTTAATCCCATCAAATTATTTACCCATTTTTTCCTTGAGTAGCTTCCGTGATTGGCATCATGCATAACATTAAAACCAATGCTAGCCATGGTAAACCCTAAAAGGCTGCAAATCGCTAATGCCAATAAAGGATGCATATGTACAGTTAATAGTAAAACATACATTATGATAGTAGCAGGAATAAGAATTAACGTTTTAAGATATAATTTAAAATTACCGGTTTTTCGCAGCCCCTTTTCTTTAAAATAAGCATCAACTTTAGTGTTGATTGCTGAGAAGAATACGTTTTTTTGATTATTAAATGTGATTTTTGACATTATTAATTTTTAAATAGTTTTAGGAGAAAAATATTCATTTCAATGTTTAAAAGGAAGTATTTCTAAATAATAGAAAACGAATTTTAACATTAAAAAAATTTAGTTATTCAATATTAGTTTAACCTGAATTAACCATTTGAATGATGTAAAGGTATATATAAAAAAAATGGTAACTAAAATCGAAGTTAAAGTGTTAAAGGTCAACCGATACCAAATGCCGTTTCAGATTCTGCTCAATTCTGTTTCTTTTCCACGCTTTCTTTTCTTACCACGAAATATTGTTGTTGGTTTCAATAATCTACTAACGAAAATAATTACTGCTCTAAGTTGATAATACCATTCAACTAAAATCCTTAACGGGCATCTCATTTATTGCAAAGAAGAATTACTCTTCAGGCAACCGAACTTCGTCCTGCACAATAAAAGCAGAATTGTATTCTGGCTGAATTTCTTTAAAAAATTTCATGGCTTCTAATCGCTGTTTAAAATCACCAACACGCAATTTAAAATTAGGCTGATGATACAAAATATATGCGTTGGTTTTTGGATATATTTGATTGAATTCCGTTTTCATTTCAATTGCTTGATTTCGATCGCTACCAAAATACAATTGAATTCTATAACCCAGCATACTTCGATGAGCAGCACTCAACTTCTTATGTTTTGCTACCAATTCATTTGCAAGGCTATCCTGTGCCTTCACCTGGCTTTGAGCCAATAATGTATTTGTAAAAAGTAAGAAGAAGAAAAAAAGTTTATGCATATTTCTTTGATGAGTCAAAAATAGCGAGTTCCTGTATATGGCTTCATTTTTTTTCGCCACAATATTATCTCAGTCATCCTCAAATTTCTGTTATAAATAACATATAGTCAATTGACAAATGAATACAGCCCTTTTCTAAACAAAATTTACATTTTCTTACAAATGTCATTTTTTTTCAAATTAGTTTTTCTTAAACACAGAAACCTGTGTAATATGGCTTGATAAAATGAATACTAAACAAATAGCGAGTTCGAATTGGAAGATCATTAACATCTTAAAAATAAATAGTCTTGAATCAAACAATTTAAAAATTTAAAAACTGTATATAAAAATTCCCTTTATGTTTTCCTTTTTATATTTAAATATTTTGAAAATTAAAGATAAAATAAGACTGAGCAATAAAATTGCTTTGCTTATTTCAATCCTTTCTATTGGAAATATTGAGGCTGCTACTTATTATTCACGTGCTACAGGTAATTGGAACAATACCAATACATGGTCAACTACTAGTTATGGTGGTGCAGTTGCAGCTTCAACACCTGGAGCAGGTGCTGGCGATGTTGTTATGATCAGTGGTTTTACGGTAACAGTAACAGCAACACCAACCAATGCGGTTGCTTCCATTATTATGAGTCAAACCAATAATACGGGTAACGATACAAAACTTTATCTTAATACAACTGGCATTATATTAACCTGTAATTTGCTTTCACTAAATGATAATAACAGAGGAGACAATATGGATGTTGAAGTAGCACAAGGAACTTTGCAGGTAAATGGCACTGCAACCTTTGTGCGTTCAACATCAAATTCTCAAAATGAAAGATTAAGACTTTATATTAATAATACTGGCAGGGTGAATATTACAGGTAACCTGGATTTTACTTTGAATAGAGCCCAAAACAATCAAAGTGGCGGAAATGAAATTGAGATTATTAATTCCGGACGTTTAGATGTTACAGGCAACTTTAATGCAACCATAGGAAATAACAATGGTGATGACAATGACTTTGAATTTGTAATGAATAATACTGCCATTTGCAATGTTGGAGGTAACGCTTCGTTAACAGTAAGTAATTCAAATGATGGAGATGATTTAACATTCGATTTAAATGGCGGAACATTTACGGTTTCCGGCACTGTAACAGGAACTATTGCAGCTTCTGCCACCAGCAGCAACTCTTTAGAAATCTTAATTGATGGATCAACAATGTCAACCGGAGCATTAACATTTACTCAGAGTGGCGGAGGAAATGGTGATATGAATATAAAATTAAACAGCAGTTCAACCGCAACTCCCGCTGCGTTAACCGTAAATGGCAATTTAACATACACTCACAACAATGGTGACAATATGGAAATTGAAAACAATAGCAACGCCACAATTACTATTACACAGGATCTATCTGTAACGCTCTCTGCAAGTTCTGATGGCGACAATGTTTACCTTGACTTTAATGGAGGAACCGTAAATGCTGTAAATGGAACTATTACCATGGCTGGTGGTGCTACCTCGTCTAACTATATATATTTTAATGTTGATGGTACAACTGTTGGATTTACCGGAAACCTTACATTAATACAAAACGGAGGAGGTGGCAATGGTGATATGAATTTTTTCCTAAATGCAAATGCAACCAGTGTTGCAACAGCTGTAACAGTTGGAGGAAACTTAATGTTAGATCATGGAGGTGGCGACAATTATGAAATTGAATTGAACAACAATTCTACTTTAACAATTACTGGGAACATGACCGACACTTTAGCGAGCAGCGATGGTGATGACTTCTTTATTGATATTAATGGCGGAACATTTACTGTTAGCCAGAACTTTAATCACGTGCAAACAACCTTGGGAGGCACCACTGAAGATTTGAATATCAGGATAGATGGAACAGGTAGATTTAATATCGGGAATGATGTTTATTTAAATCATAGATTAGGAGGACAGATTAGTATATATACAAACACCAATGCAGGTTCAACAGCAGAATTTAATGTAGGTAGAGATTTTACTATTTACCATGCAGGTGCAGCTGACGGGGAGTATATTCAAACAGATCAGTCTTCGAGATTTACGGTGGGGCGGAATTTTCTAATTGACAACAATGCTTCAGGTGGCGACAATGCAAGAATCCGAATGAACAATACCTGCACTTTTAATGTAGGAGGGAACTTTACCATGAATCTGCTTTCCGGTTTAACAACTGTAACTGACAATATTGAAGTTGATTTAAATGGAGGTGCAATGTCAGTTGGCGGAAATTTAACAATGAACTCAAGCTCAGGTAATGATGCAATAATTACAATTGATGCTTCAACCACTTCATTATCCGTTACCGGAACATTGATACTACAACATACCGGAGGCGACTTAAATTATATAACATTAGGCAACGCCAGTGGGTCGCCCACCGTTACAATTGGCGGATTAACTATAAATGATGCTGGAGGCAATATAACTTATTGCAGATTGTACAATAGCTCGATATTAAATGTTAACGGTAACATTACCCTAAGTGCACTTGCTGCTTCACAGGTTGATATTGGTGTATATAGCACATCAGAATTAAGAATTAGAGGTAATTTTATTCGTGCAGCCTCTCCTTCGCGCTTCGGTGTGTTAAGTTGTGCCACCGGATCAACGGTTGAATACAATGGCACATCTCTACAAACAATAGCCGGTGATGGGGGCGATGGCGCTGATGGATTTGCTTATGGTGGTGTTAGACTTAATAATGCTGCGGGATTTACAATGACTGCGACTGAAGGTGTTGCAACTATTCCTAATGGAGCATCACTAACCTTTACAATTGGAATTGTAAATAGTTCGTCATCGGCATTTTTTATAATTGCCAACGGAGCTTCTGTTAACTCAGCAAGTAATACAAGTTATGTTGATGGTCCAATCAGAAAAGTGGGTAATTCTTCGTTTACTTTTCCTATCGGTGATAATGGGAATTATCAACCCGCCACCATATCTGCCCCTTCGAATGCAACGCATCACTTTACAGCGCAATATTTCTCAGCCAATCCAGGCTTGCTATACAATCCTTTGTCATTAGGTGCTGGTATTGATCATATAAGCAAATGTGAGTACTGGAATATAGACCGCACAAGTGGGGCTTCAACAGTTACTATTACTGTTGCATTTGATGCAGGAAGTTGTGGTGTAACTAGTTTGGCAGCCTTACGAATTGCCCGATGGGATGGCACCACATGGGTAGATCAAGGTAACGGAGGAACAACAGGTACTACATCTGCCGGAACAATTGTAAATGGAACAGCCATCACAACTTACTTGTCTCCCAATTCACCTTTTACATTGGCTTCTTCAACCAGTAGCAATCCCTTGCCTGTTGAAATGATTAGTTTTAATGCAAAAGCACTTGCATCATCAGTAGCTCTAAATTGGTCGACTGCAACTGAAACCAACAATGATTATTTTGAAGTACAACGATCGCAAGAAGGTTCAACTTTCGAAACAATTAAACGAATAAAAGGGGCCGGAAATAGCAACCGTGTCAATAATTATGATTGTACTGATGAACATCCATATAGAGGAGTTTCTTATTATCGACTTAAACAAGTTGACTTTAATGGTGAGTACTCCATTTCAGATACCAAGCTGGTGAAATTTTTAATGAATAATAAAAAGGAAGATATTGTGGTTTTTCCCAATCCATCAAATGGTAATTTACTGAATATTGCATTTACAGACCCTGTTTCAAACACATCACCAATTAAAATTCAAATTTTTGATCAGGCCGGAAAGTTAATTTTAACTATTGACGATTCTATGATCATGAACAATGACGGCAACTTACTTCTTAAATTGAACAATCGACTTGAATCTGGGTTATATATACTTAAACTAACTGAGGACGAAAATATTTTTAATAAGTTAATAGTGATTAAATAACAGCATTTAATTTATTGCCCTTCCCATATTTCAACCGATCAATCACATTTATTGCATTTACTAATCTTGTGCTTTGTTTGCCTGTTATGATTTCATATTCAACCCCCATTTTTATTAATTCAGTGTGATAGATATCAAACAATTCTTGCCTTGAATGAGGATGTTCTCGTTGCGCGTCTTTTTGCCAGGGCAAATCAATATTGCACAACAAGTATAAATCGTATTTACGCTTATTCAATTCTTCTAAAATCCATGCATCACAATTACCATATTTAAACTCGCTCCAAACTTTTATCACCAATAAAGTTGTATCGCAAAAAAGTAATTCTTCAGCTAATTCTTCTGAACTATCTTCAATAAGGCATTGCATTCTTGCAATTTCCAACAAATCAGTTTGATTGTATGGACGCTTTAATTCGTCAATATAGACCCTTGCAAATTCAGGTACAAATAACGATTCAAAGTGTATCGCCAATTCTTTTGCCAATATTGATTTACCGGTAGATTCGGGACCTACTATTGCAATTCGTTTAATCATGCAATGGCCCTATTTAGTTGTTTCCTCCATGTAAGATAGCCGCTTATAGCTAGTAACAAATAAATAAAAAACAGTAAACTATATAACCACAAATCCTTGTAAATGTAAATCCCGATGTACATTATATTCACCACCATCCATATCAGCCAGTTTTCAATTTTCTTTTTTGCAATCATCCATTGCGCAACAAAACTTAATGAAGTAGCCGTTGAATCTAACCAGGGAAATGTGGCATCAGTATATTGTGATAATAATGTTCCTAATATCAATGTGCACAATAAGAAAGTTACTAAACAGAGGAAAAGCAAATTGCTATTGCTATTACTTATTTTCAATTGTTTTTGAGAATTGTTTCCGGTTATCCAGTAAAACCAGCCGTAACTCAGTAAAATAATATAAACAAACTGTTGCAGTGCATCTGCATAAAGCTTTTGCTGATAGAAAAGAAATAGCGATAAGAGTACATTTACAAGCCCAATCGGAAAGCACCATACATTTTCCCTTAAAGTGAGCCATACGCCAGCAACGCCAAATATAAAGCCTGCAATTTCAATCCAATTCACTTTGCAAATCTAACGGAGTAATTTTACATCATATTTTTGTAAAAAAATAATGGCTGTGTTTTTCAATGCAACCAAACAAGTGATTCTTACGTCATAAATGGTAGCTCTGTCCAAAACATTTATCAAATAAAACAATTATGAAGGCATTTTACTTATTTATTGTTATTATTATTTTCAAGTTGAATTTATACGGACAAACATACACAGCCTTCATCGATACAAATAGTGTTTGGAGAGACATCAAATTGATTTCTTGCAGTCATGGATCCAGTTATATGAATAAGTATTGGTTTGATTCGCAGGAATTCATAAATGGCGATACCCTAATAGGAAATTTTTATCATAAAGTTTATTTGACGGGGTACAAGTTCCATTATTATTACTCTCAGGTAAATACTTCATATGATTCTGCTTTTTACTGCAACTATTTCATTGGTGGCCTGCGTGAAGATTCATTAAAGCATGTATATTTCAAAGACACATTGGGAACGGAAACATTGCTCTTTAATTTCAATCTAACTATCGGAGACAGCATTGATATTTATGCAGGATCACCTTACACTTTTTATGCATTTGTTGATTCAATAGATTCAGTCTTTATTTATAATGGTTTCAGGAAGCGATTTTTATTATCCCATCATCCCCCAACAGGATATTATTATCCATTAATTGAAGGAATTGGGATGAACTACGGACTTTTGGGGAATGCCTACGGGTCAATTTGTATCTATGATCAATTAAAAGCTTACTATTATCTCAACATCATGTCTTATTCAACCGACACTACCACAACATTAAGAAGTTGTTCAATCATTAATGTCCCTGAAATTCCCTCCAATGATCTTATTAGCCTTTTTCCAAATCCTGTAATAGATAGGTTCAATATTGTTTTTGAAAAAGAGTTCATGAATTACAGTGTAGAGATTTATAATGTGCTTGGAAAAAATGTTTATACATCAGAATTAATTAACAATCAACAAAGTATCAGCATTAACCTTTCCTCAGGTATTTATTTTGTGAAAGTAAGCGACAGGAGAAAGCAATTCATGGAGAAACTTATTGTAGAGTAATGAATAGCGCGAGAGTTAATCCTTGTTTTCGTTAAATCTTAAAACAATTGGTCATGAAAAAATTCTTACAAACACTAGCATTCATCTATGCATTACAAAGTGCAGTGGTAACTGTTTCATCTGCACAAACTATTCTTGGTATTACGATGATACCTGCAAATCCAACAAACAATGATTATATAACTTTCCTGGCAAACTGCATGTTCCCTTCAGGGAATTGTGATCCGTACATTGTGAATCTATCTCTCAGCGGTAATTATTTTTATGCTTCTGCATTACATTGTCTCGGTGTGCTTTCATTTATCTGCAATTATACTGACACGTTTATTATTCCACCACAGGCAGCCGGAAATTATAATTTTGCTTTCCATCTCGAAAGTGGAAATGGACCTTCATGCACTCCAGGTATTGTGGCTGGTCCCACAGATACACTTTCGTTTGTTGTTTCATCATCAACCGGAATTTCTGAGTTAATGCGTGCTCTAAATTTTACCTTAACACCAAATCCATCAACCGGAAAAATAACCATTGAAATAAATAACTCTTCAAAAAACACTTTGCCGGCTGATTTAGAACTTTTTAACTTTTCAGGCGAAAAACTGGCTACTTATCAGCTACATGAAAAATTAACAGATTTAAATATCGCTTTGCCTTCAGGCGTGTATTTATGCAGAATAAAGAATAGCCCAAATACCTTTAAAAAACTTGTGATAATAAATTAATAGGCAGGCAAATCCTCTAAATATTCAAAGTCCTTTCCGTTAAAAAACAGACAGTAATGTTCTAATCCATTTGTAATTACCATATACGGCACTTGCAATGTTAAATTATATCTGGCTATTTGATAAAATGTTTCCTGAGTAATTGGGACCTCGGTGTTTTTACATTCTACAATAAGCCAGGGTTTTCCATCATTTTGATAAACCACAATATCAGCACGTTGTGATAATTCGTTTACACGAACCAACATTTCAATACCCATTAAAGATGCCGGATATTTTTTTTCATTAATCATGAAATGAATAAAATGCTGTCGTACCCATTCTTCAGGTGTTAGGGAAACAAACTTCTTCCGCACCAAATCGAATATTTGTTTACTTTGCCCTACCTCTGAAAATCGAAAATTTACAGGTGGCAAATTGAGAACAGGTAAAACCGTTTCTTCCATACTGCAAAATTAACACATGCACATCATTTACATTATATAACAGCAACTAAATGAAAAGTAAAAAAGATATTGTTGAGAATTGGCTTCCGCGTTATACAGGAGAATCGTTAAATAATTTTGGAGAATATGTGCTACTCACAAATTTTCAACTTTATGTTAACCTGTTTGCTAAATGGAATAAAGTTAAAGTGGTAGGTTCAGATAAACCAATGCCAAATGCAACAGCTAATGGCATTACCATAATCAATTTTGGAATGGGTAGCGCAAATGCAGCAACTATGATGGACCTGTTAAGTGCAATAAAGCCAAAGGCATGTTTATTTTTGGGCAAGTGTGGAGGATTGAAAAAGAAAAACAAGTTAGGTGATTTAATTCTACCAATAGCCGCAATTCGCGGAGAAGGTACCTCAAACGATTATTTGCCACCTGAAGTTCCAGCTTTACCTGCTTTTAGTTTGCAAAAGGCAGTATCAACCACTATTAGAAATTTTAACCGTGATTATTGGACAGGTACTGTTTATACTACCAACAGAAGAGTATGGGAGCATGATACTGTTTTTAAAAAATATTTGCAGACAACGCGATGCATGGGAATTGATATGGAAACGGCCACCATTTTTACAGCAGGCTTTGCTAACCAAATTCCATGTGGAGCTTTATTGCTTGTGAGCGACCAACCAATGATCTCAACAGGAATAAAAACGGCTGTAAGTGATAAAATAGTGACAGAACATTTTGTTGTCGATCATCTGAAAATTGGCATTGCTTCCATCAACGAATTAATTAATAATGGGCTTACTGTAAAGCATCTTCGGTTTTAAATATGGCTGCCAAAACCTACGAAGAAATTTTTCGTAACCTGAAAAATAAAATCTATTCCCCTGTGTATTTATTGCATGGAGATGAGCCTTATTATATTGATCGTATAAGTGATTACCTCGAAACTTCAGTGCTGGGCGATATGGAGAAAGAGTTTAATCAAACAATTGTTTACGGAAGAGATTGTGAACCACTTTCGCTAATAAGTATGGCAAAACGCTATCCAATGATGAGCAATTATCAGGTACTCATTGTTAAAGAGGCCCAAGACATGCATTACTTTAAAAAAAAGAAAGATGATGAGAAAATTGACTCCGACCCACTATTAAATTATTTTCAGAATCCACTTAGCTCCACTCTATTTGTTTTGTGTTTCAAATACAAAAGCTTTGATAAGCGTACCAAACTTTATAAAGCAATCGAGAAACATGCTACGGTATTTGAATCAAAGAAACTATACGACAATAAGATTCCTGAATGGATCAATCACTACATCCAGGAGAAAGGATACAAAATACAAGCAAAGGCTTCACAGTTGATGACTGATTCATTAGGTACTGACTTATCGCGCATTGCAAATGAATGCGACAAGCTTTTTATCAATTTAAAGCCGGGTCAGGAAATTGACACCACACATATTGAACAAAATATTGGAATCAGTAAAGAGTTTAATTCATTTGAACTAAATGCTGCACTTGCATTAAAGAATGCATCAAAAGCAAATCGAATTATTAATTATTTTATTGCTAATCCTAAAACAAATCCAATGCCTTTAACAATTGGAACTTTGTATTCGTTTTTTAGTAAAGTGTTACTCATTCATTCATTACCTGATAAATCTCAGAACGCAGTTGCCAGCGCATTAGGAATGTCGCCTTATGTGATGACAGATTATATGAATGGAGCTAAAAATTATTCATCAAGGAAAGTGGCATCAGTTATTCACCTCTTGCATGAATATGATTTAAAATCAAAAGGAGTTGGAAACACGAGCACAGAGGACGGTGGTCTATTAAAAGAATTAGTTTATAAAATAATACACTAAATTTTTGTGAAGAATAAAATTCGCGTTTCGGCTGTTTCCTATTTAAATGCACAGCCTTTCGTTCACGGTTTAAAACAAAGTAAAGAGCTAGGTAGAATGATACTTGAGCTTGATCAGCCAGCGGAGTGCGCTCGCAAACTAATTAATAAAGAAGCTGACATTGGTTTAGTTCCTGTTGTGATGATTGAACAAATTCCGGAAGCTCAAATAATTTCTGATTATTGCATTGGTGCGGATGGAGAGGTTGCATCCGTTTTGTTGTTAAGTAATTCGCCAATGAATGAGATCCATACTATTGTTATGGATAACGAATCACGCACATCGGTAAAGTTGGCCAAATTACTTGCCCGGCATTATTGGAAGATTGAACCCAATTGGATTGATGAAAAAGAAATTGACCTTGCTATGCTCAACGGAAATACTGCAGCTGTAGTTATTGGCGATCGCGCTTTATCCATTCGTGATAGTTATCGCTACAAATACGACTTAGCACTTGAATGGAAGAAATTTACTGGCTTGCCTTTTGTGTTTGCTTGTTGGGTTTCAAATACTGCAATTGACTACGACTTTCTTGCAACTTTTAACAGGGCCTTAAAATATGGTTTAGATAACAGGGATGAGTTGTTGGGTTTATTGGGTGATGTCAATTTTGATTTAAGAAAATATCTTACCCAAAATATCCAATACAATCTGGACGATGAAAAAAGAAAAGGGATGAAAAATTTTCTATCCCTTTCCAAGCAGATGTAAACAAAAATATTTTTAGTTTTTATCAGACATTAACTTAAACAGCATTTCAGTTTTTTGGGTGAGTTGCTCAATTTGCTTTCGTTGAGTAGTACTTAAATTATTAAAAGGAGTCAATTGTTTCTCAGTAAGGCGTTGACTGTTATCGGTAATTTGTTGTGGAGCCGATAATAAAGTCGGAATCATTTCCTTAATATAATTAACCCTTTCTTGTGCTGTTAGTTTCTGTAGTAATCCTTGAATGGTCTTTACTTCCTTATCTAAGTTTGATTTTAATTGAACGCTGGTTTGCATAGCTATTACATTTTTCAAGGTTTAACGCAAGGCAGCATAAAATGTTTCAATTAATAAATAATTTATGCGGTTGCTTCAAGCATTAATGTTTCCTCCAGATTTTTCTTCTTCTCTTTAGGCCATGTAAAACAGAATGAAGCACCCTTTCCAATTTCTGATTCTACCCAAATACTTCCTCCAATTTCATCAATTATTTTTTTCACAATTGCTAATCCAACACCACGGCTCTCAACTTGATCACGTGCATTTAAAGTTTGAAAAATCACAAATATTTTTTCATGATATCGTTTGTCAATTCCAGGTCCGTTGTCTTTCACATAAAATTTCCATTCTGTTCCCATGTCCTCTACTCCTATTTCAACCTGCACATCTTCCTTGTCATTGTATTTAACGGAATTATGAATCAGATTAAGAAACACTTGTTGCAACTTAATTC
>JANNXV010000237.1:0-6061 GCA_031409815.1 Bacteroidota bacterium | reverse complement strand
TTGCATAAATAATTGTAGTTGACAATGTAGGTGGTTGACATAGTTAATGTGAGCAAATTATGTTATTCAAGTGAATCATTGGCATGATGATAGAACTCCTGATGACCATCATCGAAATTTAAAAGTTTGTATTCTATATTTCTTATGGCTTTTCCGTTTGCAGCCGCAGGTATATTGGTGAATATTTCAGTAAATGACCAGGGACGAATCGATGTACTCTGATTTAAAATGATTGGTAAAATGCTTTTACTGTCGACAGGTTTGTTAACCGGAATTTGTATTTGCCAATTCATATTGCCAAACAATTCGTTTACAGTTGCAAAAATATCTGCAGTATTTATCAGCGCGCTACTAACACGACCCGGATTTATAACAGAGGGTCCGGCAATGATAAATGGTTCGTGAACACCGTACTGATAAATGGTTCCTTTTGAACGGTTAATGTTTGCTATTTGAGCAGTATTTGGTGTATTACCATTGTCACCAATAAAAATAAAGTCAGTACTGTCTAATAAATTTAAAACTTGCAAAGAATCTAACAATCTTCCCATTTCATGATCTAGTGCTTCAAGAGCAGCTTTAAAATATTTTTTTGGATTCGCATTTATATGTGCTGGTGTACCTGTTAAAGTTAGATCAGTGTATAATCCTGCTGGAGGTAAATGCAAAGGCGAGTGAGGCGCATTAAATGCGAGCCATAAAAAAAAGGGATTTGAGTTTTGCGTTTTAATCCAGTCCACGGCATTATTTACACTTTCTGTTGTTGCATAAGTAGTCACGGTGGTCATTACTCCATTAGTATATTTAGGCCAATTGGTATAGCTATTAATTGCACCAATAAATGGTCCTTCAAAATGTTGATACCCCATTTGGTTTGGGTAAAGTAAGTGAGAAGCCGGAGTTGGATTATGTAAATGCCATTTTCCAATTTGAGCTTTACCAATATTGGAATTAAAGTTGTTCAATAACCTTGGTATAGTAATTTCTGCTGTGTCTAATTCACCTGATCCGCCAGTGCCACCTACAATGCCACCAACTCCTGTACGGAAACTATAGCGTCCGGTTAAAATTCCGGCACGTGTTGCAGAGCAAACCGGATTTGACATAGCATTTTGAAATCGGATGCCTCTACTCAATAATGAATTTATGTTTGGTAAGGCTGCTGTATCAGCATGATCTTCATAACAGCCGAAGTAATCTGTTCCTACATCGTCAGCAATAATCAAAATTACATTGCGCTGTGCTTTTACTATTAAAATAAACGAGAGAAAGCAGAGAATAAGAAGCGGCCTTTTCATGATGTGAAAATTATTTTCTAAATTTTATCTGGCAACCAATGCTACCAGTTGTTGTTATTTTTATCTCTTCACCTTTTAGCAATGCATCAACTGCATCATTAACAAAAGAATGTTTTACTTTTTCTGGTTCTGCTCCATTGTCATCAATTGCACCATCGTACTTAATCGTATATTGATTATTAACTTTCCATATTACAAAAGCATGTGGAGTTTTTTGAGCTCCGAAATCTTTAGCAACGGTTTGAAACTCATCAAATAAATAGGGGTAGTTAAAGTTTTCGGATGTGGCTTTTTCAATCATTTTGATATAGGAATCTTCTTCAAAAATTACAGTGTCGGTCGAACTGATTGCAATCAATGGTACTCCAAGTGGTTGATATTTATTATTGAGGTTGTTTAACCTTTCGGGATACAATTTTGCGAAAGGACAATGATTGCAAGTAAAAACAATAATGAAACCCTGTGCGTCAGAATAATCACTTAGTGAAACCATTTTGCCGTCCACATTTAGAAGATGAAAATCTTTGACTGAATTTTTCTTTTCACCTGAAACAAAACTTAAAAGAAAGAACACGCTAAGTAGAGCGAATAAGGAGTGGAAATTATTTTTCATTCCGGATTATTCTTTAATAAATTTTTGTGATGTTGTAATTTTAGTTTTCTCATCGGTTAATTGTAAAATATAAACACCGCTTGCTAAATGGCTGATGTCAATTCCATTTTGCAATAGCGGACGTGGAAGCATATAAATAGTTTTACCTAAAGCGTTATCGATTTTAATGTAATATACAATTGATGACGGATCAGAAAATGATACAAAAAGTTTATTGTTGGCTGGGTTTGGATATAGGAAAAAATCTTTTGCTTTTTGTTGCTGTTCATTTATTCCGGTTGTAGTTGCTGTAACCACAAATTGTCCCATCATTCCTTCGTCTTCATGTAAAGAGATATGGCAATGGTACATAAATGGATGAATGGTGTCAGCATAATCTTCAAACTTTGCAATAAACTTTACGATACTCGGATTATTAGGTCCTGATCTTGCAGGAACAAACACAACATCCTTCCATCCCGCTTGTGCAGCAGTAGGTGCAGAACCATTAACTGAAATAATATTGAATTCTACATCGTGAATGTGAAAAGGATGTCCAAAATTTCCTGAGTTTGTAATCTGCCAAATCTCTGTATTATTTATTGGAACATAGTAGTTGTTGTAATTTATATCGAATAATTTATGATTGATAATAAACGCAGCACCAGTAACTCCTGCAATTGTGGTATCACTAATTGTAAGTGAGCGTGTAATATTTGCATTTGCGGTTGGTATTGTATTTACAGTGGTGAGTGTTGTGGGAATAGAAGTTATTGGATTGGCAGTTTGTGCACCAATATTTAAATGCAATATATTAAAATCAATGCGCGCTAAATAATTTGCGAACGGCCCGTTTGGAAATAAATCACCCCCGGGTATATTTTGCGTAAGAGTTGAATTAAATGCTTTCAAATCAACTGCTGTTCCTGTTTGTCCAGTACAATTCACTAATATTTCGATTCTTTCTCCAGCATGTAACAAATAACGGGTAAGCGGAACAGGAGTGCTTATCAAACCTCCATCAGAGGCTATCACATAAAATGTTCTATTATCGCTAAACCCTAAATTATAACTTCGTTCAATAGCTGCATTTAAGATCCTGAAACGAACAACCTGAGCCGGCACCGAAAATTGTGGTCGCAAAGTTCCATTCACCATCATACTATCGCCATAAGGTACTTCTACAAATTGATTTTGAGTATTGATGTCACGATCAGTTAATACCAGAGGAATATCATCCACACCATAAGTTCTTGGCAGTGCTAAAGCCGATTCTATTGCATCTCTTACTATGATCAATCCTCCCAGACCTTTAGTTATTTGACTCATCGTCATTTCATGTAAATGTGGATGATACCAATAGGTTGATGCATTGTTAGTCACCTTCCAATAGGGTTGCCAAACGGTACCCGGAGGAATTACTTGATGTGGTCCTCCATCCATTACTGATGGTAAATGAAATCCATGCCAATGAATAGTTGTTGAGTCATTCAAATAATTATGCACGTTCATGTGAACAGTATCACCTTTATTAAAAAACAAAGTGGGTCCCCAAAACTTTCCGTTAATGCCCGCAGTGATTGTTTGATTGCCGGGAAGAATTTGTGAGAAGGTATCTTTAAGGTTTAAGTTGAAAGTAGTTCCAGTCAAAGTATCTGGAATCCATAATGTGTTGTATGATTGAGCCGATAAATTATTGTCAAAAAGAAAAAACAGGCTAATTAAAATTATATTTTTTTTTATCATAATAAGAATTACTTTATTTAAATGTTTTTGGTGATATGAACTTAGATTATAAATTTCACATTTGGTTTAATTCATAGTATAATTATCTATGTGGCGGTGGAGGAGGTGCCATCATACGCAACGCATCGTTGATTACCTCATCGAATTTTTTTTGCTGTTCAGTTGTACAGATTCCTCTAACTTTTTGAAAATGATAAAACGTAGAAAGTTCAATTTGCTTTTGATTAAACGTTATCGAGTCAGCCAATTGATTCACTTTAATCGAATCAGTTGAGGAACTTGCAAGCAAGTCAAAAAAATCATCATGCAGTTCCCGGCTTTGTTCTCTTAAATTCCTCACCGAACTTCTGTGTTCATCTCTCATCTTTACAAATTGTTTTCGCTGCGTTTCTGTAAAATTCAATTCACGAATTAGAAAATCTCCAATCTCTTGACGCGGTGGTGGCATACCATGCGGACCTTTGTGCATCCACATAAAAGCAAGTGTGCTGATATTAATCAGCAGCAAAATAATGATGACAATTTTTAGAAATTTAGAATTCTCCATCTCAGTAATGATTATAAAGTATTGAGATAAGTGAAATATTCTTTGTAAACAGGATTATTTTCAGTTTGACCTGATGTTGTTCTTTTATCGTAATGAATAATAGAAGCAACATTGATTCCAGCCAGTAAAACAATGCAAGCGGCAGCTACCCATTTCACTATTGGTTGCATGTAAATGACTTTGCCTTTGGCATAAGTTGTATTTAACAATCGTTCTGCCAAATCAGGTGAAACTTCAGCGGAATTGATATTATCAAAACTGTTTAAAGTTTCCTGAATCCAATTTTCTTTCTGGTTCATGTTTTTTTAGATGTTTATTTTGTTAAAAACTTGCGGGTTATTGAATTATTTTTCATTTTTTTCATAATAGTCTTCTAATAATTTTTGAAGATTCTGCTTGGCGCGAAACATTAGCGACTCTACAGAGGAGATAGTAACATCCATTACTACCGCAATTTCTGCATAACTCAAATCTTCTGTTTTATGCAATATGAATGCGGTTTTTTGGTTTTCGGGCAATTTGTCAATGGCAGCAAAAAGAATGGCAGCACGTTCTTTGTTTTCTAATTGTATTCCGGGATGATAAAAGTTTGGTATATCTTTTATTGGCTCAAGATTATCTGCTCCAAACAAATTTTGTATCAAAGCAAATCGTTTCTTTCTTTTTTTACTTCTGATAAACTCCAGCGATTTGGCAACAGTAATGCTATAAATCCAGGTAGAAAGTTTTGATGCACCTTTAAAGCGGTTAATATTTTGAAATACAGACAAGAAAACTTCTTGCGAAATGTCTTCAGCGTCTTGTTGGTTTTGAAGTATACCCAGAGCGGTGTTATAAACTCGACCTTGTTGTTCTTTAATTAAAACTTTAAAAGCAATTTGATTTCCTGCTTTTAGTTCAGTTATTAATTCAAGCTCTTTCAAGTGCTGTATTTGCAAATAGCTGTTATGGCTTTCAATTTGTATTTATTGGCAACGCCTATATGAAAAAACTATTTTTCAGATTTTCTTCTTTTTCGTTCTTGCGATAGTAAAAGTAATTCACGACCCATTTGACCACTGATAGAAGTGTTTTCCTGTGCTCTTCGCATTAAATAGGGCAACACAGCTTTAACGGGTCCATAAGGTACATATTTGCAAACATTATATCCTGCTTTGGCCAAATTAAAACTTATATGATCGCTCATTCCAATCAATTGTGAAAAATAAATACGTTTATCAGTAGGGGCAATATTATGTTGAAGCATCATGTGAACTAAAAGCATACTGCTTTGTTCATTATGTGTTCCGGCACAAATAGAAATATCGTTAATATGTTCAGTGCAGTATTTCAAAGCAGCATCATAATCGCGGTCGCTTGAAGCTTTATCTGGTTGTATAGGCGATGCATAGCCCATCTCTTTAGCGCGTGCACGTTCTTTTTCCATGTACGCACCGCGCACTAATTTCTCGCCAAGTATATAGCCATTAGCAACCGAATGCTGGTGAGATTGTTTTAAGAACTCCAGTCGATCATGACGATACATTTGAATTGTATTGTAAACAATCGCATGCTCTTTATTGAACAACATCATCATTTCAGTAGCTAATTCATCAATAGCCGGTTGAATCCATGTTTCTTCCGCATCAATAAAAATAGGAACATGATTGATAAATGCTTGCTCGCAAATATTTTTTACGCGTTGTTTTACTTTTGCAAATTCGTGTTGTTCTTCATTTGTAAGCTCAACTCGCGAACTCACTTTTTCTAGCAACGCTAATCGTGCAAGTCCTGTAACTTTAAAAACGCAAAATGAAATATGAGGATCGCCTGTAGCTCTTTTAACAGTGGCTAGTATTTCATTGGCTGAATGATCAAATTCTGATTCTTCTTCTTTTC
>JANNXV010000236.1:0-9185 GCA_031409815.1 Bacteroidota bacterium | reverse complement strand
GCATCTAGTTTTTGAATTACACTTCGAGGTGCTTCATACACATCATTTGCCCTACCCAGGTAACACGGATCATGAAAAGTTATTTTTTTTCCTTTAAAAACACCGCCTTCTACTTTTAGTTTTCCATCATCAATCAATTGCTGTAATAATTGCGAATGGTGCATTACTTCATACGTTCCACCTAATTCAGGATATTCATTTTTTATGGTATTAAAGCAATGCGGACAACCCGTAACAATCTTTTTAACCTGATACCCATTAAGCACAGTAATATTATTAATTGCCTGCATTTGAAAAAGAAATTCGTTACCGGCACGTTTCGCAGGATCACCGGTACACGATTCTTCGGTGCCTAACACTGCAAACTTAATAGCTGCATGATCTAAAATTTTTGCAATAGCTTTAGTAATCTTTTGTGCGCGCTGATCGAATGAGCCTGCACATCCTACCCAAAATAACAACTCAGGAGTTTCACCACGAGCTGCATAGTCTGCCATTGTTTCTATTTTCATTTATTATTGAAGTTTGATGATTGAAGATTGAAGAATACTTTAATGCGAATAAATTAATTGCTTGATGTAGTTTCCTTTTTTTCGATTGCTGTTATTCTTGAACGTGCAAAAATTTTAGTAAGCTCATCTGATTCATTTATTAAGGTGTCAAGCGATTCATCAGTCAGGTTTTCATCCTTAATAAAATCTAACCAAAAATAAGATTCATCACACTCTTCTAAAACAATGCTGATTTTAGCCACGAACGCTGCTTTGCTTTGAGCCAGGCAGGTTGCGCGATAATTAGCAGCTACTGAAGTTGAACAGCGGTTTAGTTGATTTCTAACATGATTACCTATTGATGAAGGCGGCAAAGACGCAGCTAATTTTACACATGCATGTGCAAAATTTTTTGTGCGAATAATTAAATCATTCCGGTTCATCGATTGCTATATTAATCTTCAATCATCAATCTTTAATCATCAATTTTCAATCACTATCCTTCCAATTTAACCGGTCGGCTGGAGAAAATTGCCAGGGCGCACCGTTGTTTTCGATCTTGGTAAACATACCGTTTAGTTCTGCTGGCGCAGTACTTTGTTCCATCACCAAATATCTGCGCATATCAACAATAATACTTAGCGGATCAATATTTACAGGGCAAGCATCAACACAGGCGTTGCATGTGGTGCAAGCCCAAAGTTCTTCAGCTGTGATGTAATCATTCAATAACGATTTACCATCATCATGATCGATTCCATTTTTATCAATACTCTTTCCAACTTCCTCTAATCGATCACGTGTATCCATCATGATTTTACGTGGCGACAATAATTTACCGGTGATGTTTGCAGGGCAAGCAGAAGTACATCTGCCGCATTCGGTACAACTATAGGAGTCCATCAATTGCTTCCACGTCAAATCACGAACATCCTTAGCTCCGAAACGCTGCGGGGCAGCATTTGGATCGGCTTCAGGCGCTGCAAATGTTGGATCTAACATTAGTTTCACCTCGTTAGTAACACTTTGCATATTGGTAAATTCGCCTTTGGGTTGTAATTTACTGTACCAGGTATTTGGAAATGCCAAAAGGATATGAAGGTGTTTGGAATGTGGTACATAATTCAGGAATGCAAGTATTCCAACAATATGAAACCACCAGGCACTTCTTTCAATTAGAATAAGGCTGCTATCACTTGTGTTAGCAAACCAACCGGCCAACAAACTGCTAACAGGAAAAGAACCCGCTTGAATGTAATGATGCACACCACGTGTTTGCAACACATAATCAGCGCCATTTAAAATAAGAAAGGCTGACATTAAAACTATTTCGGTGATAAGAATTAAGTTAGCATCCGTGCGTGGCCATGATGTCATTTCGCGCATCCAGAATCTTTTTAGTTTCAACAAATTTCTTCTGGCTAAAAAAACAACACAGGCAGCAAGCACCCCAATTGCCAACCACTCAAAACTTGCAATCAGGAAATCATAAAACCCTCCCATAAATGATAGCACACGATGCGTACCGAATATGCCATCAATAATAATTTCGACTACTTCAATATTGATAATAACAAACCCAACATAAATCAGAATATGAAAAAATGCTGCAACCGGTCGACTTACCATTTTTGATTGACCCAATGCAACCATTGCCATCATCCGCCAGCGCTCCGCTTTGCGATCTGTTCTGTCTTCGTCTCTACCAAGCAGAATGTTTCTTCTTAAAACGTTAATCTTTTTTGTAAACAGATAAACTCCTAAGCCAAGAATTAAAATAAATATGATGTTTGAAATCATAAGTGAACTTATTTAGCCTTTTTTCCAAAAACAGAAACACTAACATAGCGCTTCGGATTTAACTTAATATCTTTAATCAACAGATCCAGATTTTTAGCAGTTGAATCGAGGTTATTATATAATTGCTTATCGTTTACCATTAATCCAAGCGACCCTTCGCCCTTATTGATCTTACTAAAAACCTCAGCAGCTTGTGCCATTACTTTGTCTGCATTATTAATGGCTGATTTAAAATTAGCCTTTGCTAAAGAGTCGCTAACCTGCGACAGATTGTTCAAAATAGCATTAATTTGTTTGTTGTTGTTTTTAATATTGGTGCTGATGGACTCAATATTGTTCAACATCATATTCAATTTACCATTATCGGCACTAACCGAATTATCTAAAGAGGTGAGCGTTCCATTTAAATGAGTTACTGCACTTCTAAGATTTGATTTAGTTTGTGGATCAAAGAGCTGATGAAGCATGGTCACCACTGAATCGATGCTTACGATTAAACTCTCCGTTTTGTCTTTTAATGGACCAACCTCATTTCCTAATTTCTGTGTTAAGCTTGTTTGCAATTCTGCTTGCAAAGTATCTCCATCATCTGCAGCCGCACTGTTCAAACCCAAATCAATACGCAAACCCTTTTGGCCTAACAAATCGGAACTATAAATAACTGCCACTGCATCCTTTGACACAAATACATCTCTATTCAATAGCATTTTCACGACCAGTTTTCCTGAATGATCAGGCATAAAATCAATTTTATCAACGATACCGATCCTGTAACCATTCATCACCACAGGGTTTGACTTTACCAGACCGTCAACATTAGTATAAACTGCATAATAGGTGGTGTTAGAAGTAAAAAAATCTTTACCCTTTAAATAACTGAGTCCCCATAACAAAGCTGCCAACGCAGCAGTAACTAAAATTCCAACCTTGGCTTCATTGCTAAATTTCACAGTAATTTTATTTTATTTAAAAGCAGATTAACAGTGCGCTAAAGTAAATCATTTGAGTAATTCAACGGCTTCGTTAACGGTAATGCGCTGCTCACCATTATAGGCAGCCACAAAAGCATCTTTAAATCCATCTTTCTTCAAATCAGATTGACGATTTCGCGCATCTTCCAACAAGGTATACTTGCCAACCAAAAATCGCACAAATCCATCAGCACCTTTAACCGAATAAACATCCTTAATATGAATGTATTTAGGTAAATCCTTTGCAGCATTATTTGAAGCGCCTATTTGTACTGAAAAATAAACTTTGCTCTTTGCCTCATTTTCAGGAACGTTGGTTTTAGCTTTTGGAACAGTAGCTGCTTTTACAATAACTGTTGAATTGGGCTTTACAGTGTCCGGTTTAGTTTTATTTTGAATGGATATTGTAGCAGTATTGGTTTCATTGGCTTTAACAGAACTACCAGCACTCGAATTTGCAGTGTCTGCTTTCACAACATTTTTAGCACCCGAATTATTTTTATTTTCCACTTCAATTACAGGCTCTTTACTTTCAATTTTTGTAGTATCATTTTTAACAACGATAGGTTCTGCTTTTTCAACAGTTGTTTTAACAGGTGCTGTGTCCGAATCGGCCACATCTTCTATATCCAGTTTATATTCTTTAAAAGCTCGAAATATACAAGTTGCTATACTGTTTTGTCCTTTCTCTGAATCTAAAAATTTTTCTTCCTGATTATGCGTTAAAAAACCAGTTTCAATTAAAACAGAAGGCATGGTAGTTTTATAAAGCACCAGAAAACCTGCTTGCTTTACTCCACGGTTGTATCGGCCGGCATACTCATCAATCTGATTTTGCACTTTGGAAGCAAACGACAGACTTTGATTTATAAACTGGTTTTGATACAAACTAAAAATAATATTTGCTTCGGGCGAATTCGGATCAAATCCATCGTATTGCTTTTTGTAATTATCCTCTAGCAAAATCGCTGAGTTCTCACGTTTTGCTACGTTAAGATTATCGTCTGATTTATGCAGACCCATTACATAGGTTTCGACACCAAAAGCTGCCTTTTTTTTGCCATCCGAGTTGCAATGAATACAAATAAACAAATCGGCTTTGCTCCTATTGGCTATTTCTGCTCTTTCAAATAATGGAATAAAAACATCTGTCTTACGGGTATAAATTACTTTAATATCCGGAAATCTTTCTTCAATCATTTTTCCCATCTTAAGCGCTATGGCCAGTGCCACGTGTTTTTCCTTTGCCGATGAGCCTAAACAGCCTGAATCATGTCCGCCATGTCCGGCATCAATAACCACAGTGCGAATAAAATATCCGTTACCTCTTGGTGCTTCCACAAATGAAGTGCTGATAAACAAAAAAGCAGATAAAAGAAGAATCAATAACCTATTCACGTTGTTTTGTAGTTTTGCGAGTTCAAAAATAAGCTTCCTTCATTCATAATATGAGTCGTAAATCTGTTCATTCCGTTTTTTTTTCAACGGTGAATTGTTTGCGGTTGTTGCCTAGCTGTCGATCTCTTTTTAGTAAAGCAGGCCATTCGAATACCCAAATTTTGAGCATTGCGATGCTCCTTTGTTTTTTGCTTTCCTGTTTTGATGTCAATGCTCAAACCATCGACTCATTATCTACAAACACTGATTCTCTTCGCTTAACAGCTGACAGTTTAGCTATTGGAAAAGATAGTTTGCTGGTTGACTCGTTGCAATTGGGTGACGATTTTAAATCGAAAGTCAAATACAGCGCTGACGATTCAATTGTATATGATATACCCGGTGAAAAGATATTTCTCTATGGAAATGGTGTGATTGATTATGAGGATATTCATTTAACTGCTAACTATATTGAAATTAATAACGAACAAAGAACACTATTTGCCAGAGGCGTTAAGGACAGTACTGACACGGTTAGAGGCAAGCCGATTTTTAAACAAGGCAGCGAAGATTTTAATGCAGAAACCATCACCTACAATTTCAAAACGAAAAAGGGTAAAATCAGCGAAATAAGTACGCAGGAAGGCGAAAGCTTTATACATGGCGAAACGGTAAAAAAAATGGCCGACAATTCGACCTACATCAAACATGGCTATTACACTACTTGCGATGCCGAACACCCTCACTATTACATTGCAGCCAATAAAATTAAGGTGATTCCAAATAATAAGATTGTTACCGGTCCGGCCAATTTGGTGATTAGCGATGTGCCTACATTTGTATTAGTACCATTCGGGTTTTTTCCAAACAAAACGGGCCGAAGTTCAGGTATTATTTTTCCGGCCTATGGAGAATCAAATTTGGGTTTCTTTTTACA
Organism: Bacteroidota bacterium; assembly: GCA_031409815.1. Lineage (GTDB taxonomy): Bacteria > Bacteroidota > Bacteroidia > AKYH767-A > OLB10 > JANLUX01. Next base: position 3,609 of record JANNXV010000236.1, on the reverse strand, counting down.
AAACGGAGGCTATTACTTTGGCATGAATGATCATATAGATGCAGCCATTACTGGCGATATTTTTTCATTAGGCAGCTGGAAATTAAACCTGCTCTCAAACTATTCGTGGCGTTATCGATTTGGCGGAAGCTTTGCGGTAAGTTATGCTGAAACCGTAAATAGCCAAAAAGAATTACCCGATTATCAGGTAAACAAAGATTTCTTTATTCGTTGGAATCATACAGTGGATCCTAAAGCAAATCCCAATAGTACCTTTTCTGCCAGTGTAAATGCCGGTAGCAGTACCTATTTTAGAAATACGCTATCCAATGCGAATAACTTTCTCAACAATACATTTCAATCCTCTATTTCCTACAGCAAGTTTTTTCCGGGCAAACCTTATTCATACAGTGTTAGCTTAAGCGATATTCAAAATGTTAGTACTCGCGATATCACCTTAAATCTGCCTTCGGCCACTTTCAACATCAATCGTATCACGCCCTTTCAACGCAAATATGCCAGTGGATCATTACGCTGGTATGAAAAGATTGGTGTTAGCACTACAAGCTCGATTATTAACACCATTTCTACCAAAGACACATTGCTTTTTAAAGAAGAAGCGATAAAAAACTTTCGCACCGGAATTCAACACTCCATACCTATCAACACTTCGTTTATGGCATTAAAATACCTTACCGTAACTCCGGCAGTAAACCTTACTGAACGTTGGTATTTTAAAAGTTTTGAGAAAAGCTATGATGCTGCGGCTGACTCGGTGTTAATTGACACTTTAGAAGGTTTTAAAGCCGCACATGAATACAGCGCCAGCCTTAGTGCCAACACCCGCATATATGGACAACTTCAATTTAGAAAGGGTAAAATTGCTGCTATCCGACATATATTGACGCCAAACGTAAGTTATAGCTGGCGACCCGACTTTGGCCAAAGCAAGTATGGATATTACAAGTATGTAACCAGCGATTCGATTGGGACTCAAACCCAATACTCTATTTTTGAAAATAGCGTGTACGGAACACCCGGAAGTGGCAAGAGCAGCTTGATCGGATTTAGCCTCGACAACAACCTTGAAATGAAATTAAGACAAGTGACGGATTCAGCTGTAAATATTAAGAAAGTCAAATTGCTTGAGAGTCTTTCGTTAAGTACTGCCTATAATCTGGCAGCCGATAGCCTGCAGTTTTCATTAGTCAATTTAGCTGCCAGAAGCACCATTGTTGACAATATTAATGTTGCTGCCACCATGAGTTTCGACCCCTATGCAACCAATGAGAAAGAGCAAAGAATAAATCAGTATTATTTGAAAACCGATGGCAATTTATTGCGCCTTGTTAGCAGTGGCTTATCAGTTAACTGGAATCTTCGAGGTAAAAAAACCGATTATCAATCATCAAAGGGCACTAAACAGGAACTGAATTCAATAAATAAAAATCCAGACGATTACATCGATTTCTCCATACCCTTTAATCTTGCTGTGGGCTATTCCATCAACTATACGAATGGCGCATATACTGCCGACAACACTATTCAGACACTTAGCTTCAATGGCGATATCACTCTAACCCCAAAATGGAAAATCACTTTTTACTCGGGCTACGACTTTATTCAGAACCAACTAAGTTATACAACTCTGGGCTTCTATCGCGATTTGCACTGTTGGGAAATGCGTTTAAACTGGACACCAATGGGTCAGCAAGCCAACTATAATTTTCAGATCAATGTTAAATCCAGCATTCTGCAAGACTTAAAACTGGTGAAAAGAAAAGACCCCGAGTATTTTAATTGATAACCCGATTAATGATTGGGCACTGTTAGTAGAAACATCAACGCAGCTACATATGAAGAAAATAATTAAGAGTTTCGGATTTGCCTTCAAAGGAATAGCCACGGCTTTTAGCAGCGAAATTAATTTGCGCTTTCATTGTCTTACAACCTTAATAGTTATTGTAGCTGGAATTTACTTAAAAGTAAGCAGTACACAATTTAGCGTGCTCCTACTTTGTTGTGGATTTGTAATCAGTGCAGAAATTTTTAATACCGCCATCGAAACGCTAACCAACCTGGTGTCGCCAGCTGAAAACAACCTTGCACGTAAAACAAAAGATATGGCAGCCGCAGCTGTTTTAGTTGCCGCAATAACAGCAAGCGTGGTTGGGTTGATTATTTTCTTGCCTAAACTTTTTTAAGTAAATCGCAATCACAGCAAATTAGTAACTGCTAAAAATAAAACGAGGCTGTTCTGATTAATCAGAACAGCCTCGTTTTAACTATGTTTTATCTTAGAAACGCTCTCTTACAGCCGGTTCATCACTCACCGTAAGTTTATGACGTCCTTTAGCTCTACGTGCAGCGAGCACTCTGCGACCGTTAGCCGTACTCATACGGGTACGGAAACCGTGCTTATTCTTTCTTTTGCGATTCGAAGGTTGATATGTCCTTTTCATTTTCTTTCAGCGTTATTTTTTTAACAGGACGGCAAAAATAGAAAAAAAGTTCAATCTTCATACTAAAATGCGTAAACTTTATTCATTTGGGAGATAAACAATCTTTTTGGTTTCAAAAAAAGCTTCTTCAAAAAAATCAGCTATTGGTTTTACTTGCACCTTTTTACCAAAAGGTGCTAATTCTTCGTCCAAATCGCCTCCTTTTAAGGCGATCCAGCCACTTTTCAACTCTACTCCATTCATTCCCAAACTCATTGTTTTGCCTGGCGCAATCAAATGCTGTGTCCAATCAACCAATTCACTTAAAGGAGCGGTAGCGCGACTGATAACAAAATTGGCCTCCATTGCTAATTGTTCGGCCCGCTGATTAATAGCTAGTACATTCTCCAAACCCAGTTTTTCTACCACATCATTCACCACCATTATTTTCTTACCAATAGAATCAACCAAGGTAAAATGAACTTCGGGAAATAAAATAGCCAAAGGAATACCCGGAAATCCACCTCCGGTGCCAATATCAATAACTTTGGTGCCGCTGGCAAATTGTATAAAACGAGCAATGGCCAATGAATGCAATACATGGCGTTCGTAAAAATGTTCGAAATCTTTACGGGAAATTAGATTTATTTGGGCATTCCAATCAGCATAAAGCGGCATCAGCATTTCAAATTGCCGTCTTTGATTTTCAGAAATAGTTGGAAAATAATTAAGAATCAAATCCATTTGCCTCATTCAGCAAAAGTAATATTGCGATTAGACTATGGCAGTACTATTCACAAAAAGGCAAAAAAAAAGATGAACACTCTCATTGTTCATCTCTCCATTTATTTAGCTAAATCTTTAGTGTGATACATATTCAGTATTCTTCATTACCTGATATAAGAACTCACGAGCGCGGAAAAGCTGGGCTTTAACGGTTCCCAATGGAAGATCTAATTCTACTGCAATCTCTTCATAAGATAACTCCTGGTAATACCTGAGTTCCACCAACTTCTGATAACGAGGTTTAAGTTTAGATACAACATCCTTCATGTCCTCTTTCTTTTGTTTTTTCATCAAAAACTCGTCAGGTCCAATTCCATCTGATTTCACATCTAAGGTGATGGTTTCGCCTTCGTCATTTACCATTGTATTATCAAATGCCATTAACATTTTACGCTTTTTGCGG
>JANNXV010000235.1:0-7138 GCA_031409815.1 Bacteroidota bacterium | reverse complement strand
TTAACTATGGAAGTGTTGTTGATACCATTCAGAATATTTTCCGATTGGTTGACGATAGTGTTTGGATTGATATCATTTACAAAGAGGGTCAGGGAAATTACCAGAACTTACTTACACTTCTTCAATCTCCTCAATATGGATTAACTGATTTGTTGGATAATGGAATAGGCAATTTGATCATCACAGGTAAATATCCAATTTCAAAACTTTTGAAATTAGATAGCTTGCCATCACTAATTAATTATGTACGACCAGTATTTCCACCGGTTGTTAATTCTGGTGTTGCAGAATCAGGTGGTGATTCAGCAATGAATGCAGACATCGTTCGAAGTGGCTTTAATGTTGAGGGTGAAAACGTGAAAGTGGGAATTTTATCCAATAGTTACAATACCATTTTAGGTAATCCGGCTCAAACCGATGTTGTTAATGACGACTTACCTGGAATTGGCAATGCGTTGCATCCTGATCCTGTTCAGGTTTTGCTTGATTATCCTTATGGTATTCGTTCAGACGAAGGTAGAGCCATGCTTCAAATTGTACATGATGTTGCTCCAAAAGCCAAACTAGCTTTCCGAACAGGCTTCAGAAGCTCAGGTGATTTTGCACAAGGGATAAAAGAACTACAACAAGCCGGTTGCGATGTTATTGTCGATGATATTACTTACATAACAGAACCATTTTTTCAGGACGGATTAGTATCACAAGCAGTTGACTATGTAACTAGTCAGGGGGCAACTTATATAACAGCGGCCGGAAATTTTGGAAGCAAATCTTATCAAGGCAACTTTAATCCTGTTCCTGCTCCATATGGGATTGTTGGGTCGGCTCATGATTTTTCCAGTGGAGATATTTTTCAGAATATCTCTCTAACACCCGGTGTTTACACGATTGTTATGCAATGGCAAGATTCTATTTACTCACTTGGACAAACGCAATCTGGAACAACTAACGATCTTGATATTTACCTGACTTACGATAATGGTAAAACCTTGTTTGGTTTCAATAGAAACAATATTGGTGGCGACCCAATTGAGGTATTATCATTTACTGTTACTGAAAACACCAATACCAATTTATTAATTGTTCGAGCAGCAGGCACTGGCTCAGTATTATTTAAATATGTTGCATTCCGTGGCGACCCTGTAATCAATGAATATAATCAAGGTAACTCAACTATTGTAGGACAGTCAAATGCGGCAAGTGCAATTACAACAGGTGCAGTTCACTACTATAACACTCCTCGATTTGGAATAAACCCTCCAGTTGTACCAAATTTCTCATCGAGAGGTGGCACTCCAGTAAACGGAATTGTTCGTAACAAACCAGACTTGTGTGGTCCAAATGGTGGCAACACAACAGTATTTATGGGCGGACCAAATGTTGATGGCGATGCATTCCCTAATTTCTTTGGCACTTCAGCTGCTGCGCCTCACACAGCCGGTGTTGCTGCTTTATTGATTAATGGCAAGAAGAAATTTTACAACCAAGTACTTACTCCAACAGAGGTAAAAGCATTGTTGCAGAACTCTGCGATTGATATGTATAGTCCCGGATACGACATTCAATCGGGTTCGGGTTTAGTGAATGCAGATGCATCTATGCGCAACTTTGCTGCACCAACACCAACAGTTAATGGACTTATTATACCAGGTGGTATTACTCCTGGCGGAGTGCAATTTACTGTTTCAGCTCAAGGAGCCAATTTCAGTACCCAATCTGTTGTAGTTTTCAGAGATGATACATTGCCAACAACTTTTATTGATGTCGATCATCTTTCTGCCACAGTTCCTACATTTAGTGGCAATCCTCCTATTCACGTATTTACTCCTCCGATTACTCCAAATGGAAATGATGGCGGATTATCAAACACGATTTATTTTAATTCACCAGTAAAGAAAAATATAGTTATCACTGCTGATAATAAATCTAAAAAGTATGGTGAAAAACTGCCACTGTTTACTGCTACTGTTACAATAAACGGACTTGCGCCAGATAGTTTCAATCTTACATTAGCTGACTTAGGCCTTGACAGTTTAGCATTCGCTACTCCCGCAGACTTTATCAGTAATGCAGGTATTTATTATATACGGCCTTCCGCAAATGTTTCAGCAATTGAATTGCAAGAACTTTTCAATTATACATTTACTGATGGTCTATTAACCATTGAAAAAATGCCACTTACCATCACACCTAATGACACCACACTTACCTACGGTGACAAAATTGACGGCATTACCTTTAACTATGAATATGATCACACCAATATTGAGAATATTGACGAAGCTGCATTCTTAAATTCCTTAGAGCAAAGTCATAGCAGTCAAATTTCAGACGCATTAATGCTTGTAGATGCTCGTAATCTAACGAGTGGACGAGCACTTTCGGATGCTGATTTATTGAATTTGAGTTTTCTGGTAAGTGCACGTAGTCTAACTAGTGCTCGCAGTTTAACTAGTGCTCGTAGTTTAACTAGTGCAATAACATTAACCGATTCAATCGTATACGACACAACCAAAATTGTTGATGTGGATGTTGAGTGTATATTTAACTATCAGGCTGATCCAGAAAACGGATTATTAGTGAATGCCAGAAACCTTACAAGCGCAAGGAGTCTTACCAGCGCACGTTCATTAACAAGTGCACGAAGTCTTACTAGTGGAACCGCAACAGTTAGTGCTCGAAATCTTACCAGCGCGCGTAGTCTTACCAGCTCAGCTTCATTAGTAAATAGCTCCAACTTTAATGACACGTCACACGCTACAGTTATTGTGGTAATAGACACGCTTGATTATGCTGCTCCACCAGATGATACTTTGTCTGGATTTAAATCCATCAACATGATAACAGGAACAACAGCCGGAGATTGGGATATTGTACCTGCTCCATTGTTATCAAACAATTTTGAAATTACTTATGGTATAGGTGAACTTCATATTTTACCTGCAACGTTAACAGTAAAAGCGGATGATCAAAATCCATTGTGCAACAGTCTTCCTTCATTTACCTCAACCATTACTGGTTACAAATATGAAGATGTTGATTCTACCACAATTATTAATGGCCCAACCTATACTGTATTAGACAATCAGAATCAAGCAATATCTGGAACACCACAAGGTGGTAATTATAATATTGTGCCAGGTGGAATAACAGTACTATCAGCTTCTGATTATATCATTCAATACTTGAACGGAGTTTTTGTTCAGCCATCACTATTAATTTTAAACACCTCTGCAACACAACCATTGTGCAACGGAGAAACCGGAACTGTAGCTTTAGTTGCAAATGGTGGCACAGGTGCTTATAGCTATACTGGTGATGCAACAACTAATCTAACTGCCGGCAATTATAATTATTTGGTTACTGATGCTAATGGTTGCACTGCTAATGCTACTGCAACAATTAATGCTGCTCCTACTCTATTAACTTTATCTGCAACTGCAACACAGCCTTTATGCTTTGGTGAAACTGGTAGTGTTACGTTAACACCAGGTGGTGGAATAGGTGCTTATTCAATTACAGGCGATGCTACTTCCAATCTTGCAGCAGGCACTTATAATTATTTGGTGACCGATGCTAATGGTTGCACAGCTAATGCCACTGCAACAATTAATGCTGCTCCTTCATTATTAACTTTATCTGCAACAGCCACACAACCACTTTGCTTTGGTCAAAAAGGTAGAGTTAATTTAGTTGCTGGTGGTGGAACGGGAGCTTATTTAATTACAGGCGATGCTACTTCCAATCTTGCAGCAGGAAATTATAATTATTTGGTGACCGATGACAATGGTTGCACAGCTAATGCCACTGCAACAATTAATGCTGCTCCTTCATTATTAACTTTATCTGCAGCTGCAACTCAACCGCTTTGCTTTGGCCAAAATGGAAGCGTTAATTTAGTTGCTGGTGGTGGAACGGGAGCCTATTCAATTACAGGCGATGCTACCTCCAATCTTGCAGCAGGAAATTATAATTATTTGGTGACCGATGACAATGGTTGCACAGCTAATGCCACTGCAACAATTAATGCTGCTCCTTCATTATTAACTTTATCTGCAGCATCAACTCAACCGCTTTGCTCAAATAATAAAGGGAGTGTAACCTTAGTTGCAGTTGGTGGAACATCTCCATACACTATTGGAGGCAATGCAACATCTAATTTAAATGCTGGTATTTATAATTATACTGTTACTGATGCAAAGGGATGTAGTGCAACTGCTTCTGTTAGCATTGTTGTTCCAACTTCTATTACCGGAACCGTTTCTACTTCAGCATCAGGTTGCGGGGTTGCAACAGGTAGTGCAACCATAATTGCAAGTGGCGGAACGCCTGGTTATACTTATCTGTGGACTCCAAGTGGCAAAACAACTTCCACCGCTTCAAATATTTCAGCCGGAAATTACTCTGTAAAAGTGACTGACGCAAATGGTTGCACATATACTGCAAGTGCAGTTGTAGGTTTATCAGGATCAGTTCCAGCAATTCCAGTTTGGCAAAATGGCGGAAGTGACAATCAAACGATAGGTGTTTGCGGAGGATCAAGTTATGATTATGAAATTGCCGGCAATAGCCCGACAGCAATTAATACCTGGTCAGCTCCTTCAGGTTGTGTTATTTCTGACAAAAAAGGAAATACTGGAAACCCTCTTACTGTAATTGGTACAGATCCCTCTGGAGAGTTAGAAGTTACTGTTACTTTTCCTTCAGGATTTGTCTCAGGTAGTATTACTGTTTACGCAAGTAATGCTTGTGGAAATAGTTCATCGATATCACTTGCAGTACAATCAAAACCAAATACACCTGGAACAATTACTGGACCTACAACGAATGTTTGTCGTAAGTCAGGTCAAATCTATTCAATTGCTGCAGTAACTGGTGCAACAAGTTATACTTGGACAGTACCATCAGGAGCATATATAACAAGTGGAAGCAGCAGTACAGCAATTACTGTAACATATGGAACAAGTTTTATCGGATCAGGAAGTGTAACGGTTAAAGCGAATAATTCATGTGGTTCCAGCGCAATAACATCTGTTACCGTGGTTGCTGCTACTGCTCAACCTGGAGTTATTTCAGGATCAACATTAGTATGTAAATCACAAACTTCAGTTGCCTATTCAATAGCGGCAGTTACAGGAGCATCTTCTTACACATGGACAATAACTGGCGGAGCTACTTTTGTAGGATCCATAACCGGTAATTCAGTAATCGTTAAATATACTACTTCCACTTCCGCAGCTGCAACTTTATCAGTTAAAGCAAATAATACTTGTGGAATATCAGCAGCAAGAACACTTGCTATTACTGTTGATTTCAACTGTCGCTCTATTGCAGAACCAATTGTGGTAACAAACTTCAATATTTACCCGAATCCGGTAAAAGAAAAAGCAATATTTACAACGGATAGCAATGTATTATTACCAGAAAATATTTCTGTATATGATGTCTTAGGAAAACAATATCACATGAGCGTTACACAAAATTCAGCTCATCAGTTTGAATTAGACTTTACAGGAATTAGCAGTGGTTTATATATCGTTAAAATAGAGAGCGAAGAAAATAAACAAATAGTAAAAGTTGTGAAAGAATAGTTTTACTAAAATATCAACCAGTAAAAAGGAGAGACAAAGAAGTCTCTCCTTTTTTTCTACCAAAATTTATTTTACCTGACCTGCCTTCAACTGCTCCGACTTATTCAAATAAAATTGCGCCTGTTGTTCGTTACCAATATTCCGATAAGTAATACCCATAAAATAATACGCTTGCTGGTAATTAGGATCGATAGTAATTGCACGATTGAAATTATAAATAGCTGTTGTAAAATCATTTTGCATGCCATTACAGCTTCCCAGATTTGCAAATGCCTCCGCATAATTTGGGTTCAGTTGAGTAGCTTTTGTAAATGCCTTAACTGCTTCCGGATAATTTTTATACTTAAAAAAAACAGTACCAATATTATTATGAACGGTTGGATCGTTGGGGTTATACTTTAATGCAGTTGTATAATACATGATTGCGGAATCAGGCAAATTGATTCGATCGTAAATCACCCCTAATTGATTGTAAACATCAGTAAATGCAGGATAAATACCAATTGCCTTTTTTAATTCAACAATACTTAATTGAATCAGGCTATCTTGTTCAATTTTAGGTCTGTCTTTAATAAACTCTTCTTTGTTTAAATAATTCCCCAAATAATAATGAGTACGTGCGCTATTGGGCGAAAGCAATACATCATTAGTATAAAGTGTGTAATTGTCTTTCCAAACCCTATTACGTGAAACCGTTTTTATACCGAAAGAAATCATTATGAATACGGTAATGCCAATTGACTTCAAGTTTTGTTGTAAGAAATTTTGAACTGAAATAACAGCTGCCTCAACACCTGAAATTTTTGAAATCAAATATCCAATTGCAATGCACCAACCAAGCAAAGGCGTGTACATCAAACGTTCGCCCATAGAAGTACCGATCAGGATTATGATGTTTGACGAGATAGATGCTGTGATAAAGAAAAAAAGAATTCCGAATGATATCCAGGTTCTTTTCTTAAAATGGATAAAAGCAATTACAGCAATCGCAATAAAAAATCCAAATGAAATAATGAAGCGATAATCGCTTAAGCCTATCACAGGTATCTGATTCGCTGAGTAATCGAACACCAGTGGATGTGGAAAGAAAAAAAGTTTAGCGTATAAACCCAATATTAAAACTGCAGTTGCAAAACGGTGAGAAAAATCCGGGGCTGTTATCAAAAGATTATCAATACCAGCGTGAGTTTCAGCAGCAACCAACCCTGTTACACTTCTGCGTATTAAAATAAAAATTATTGCTACTGATAAAAAAGAAAAGAATAAACGCAATTGTTTATTCTTATTAAGATTTGTGAAAAAATAAACCGCTAACGGAAAAATACCCATAAATGTAATGGAGGACTCTTTGCTCATCAACGCGTAGAAATAAAACAATAACGCTAGAAATAATTTTCTTGCATTTGCATTTTTGGAATACAAAAAAATATACTGCAATGACAATAAACAAAAAAGCAACCCAAGTATTTCATCTAAACTCTTAATGTTTGCCACTACTTCGGTATGAATTGGATGAACAATAAAAAGTAATGATGCAATAAATGCAA
>JANNXV010000234.1:0-24570 GCA_031409815.1 Bacteroidota bacterium | reverse complement strand
TGGTTGATAATAACAGCCTGTTGCAGTAGCACAGAAATCATCGGTACATGCATTGCCATCATCACAGTTTACAGTTGTGTAAGTGCATCCTGTTGATGGATTGCAACCATCTGTTGTGCAGGCATTACCATCATCACAGTTATGTGGTAAATAATAACAACCTGTTGCAGTAGCACAATAATCATCGGTGCAAGCATTACCATCATCACAGTTTACAGTTGTGTAAGTACATCCTGTAGTAGGATTACAGCCGTCAGTTGTGCAAGCATTGCCATCATCGCAGTTTACAGTTGTGTAAGTGCATCCTGTTGATGGATTGCAACCATCTGTTGTACAAGCGTTGTTATCGTTACAAACGATTGCAGTAAATGTACAACCTGTTGTTGTATTACAGCCATCTGTTGTACAAGCGTTGTTATCATTACAAACAATTGGAGTAAATGTACATCCTGTTGATGCATTACATCCGTCTGTAGTACAAGCGTTGTTATCGTTACAAACTATCGGAGTGTAAGTACATCCTGTTGAAGGATTACATCCGTCTGTGGTACAAGCGTTATTATCATTACAAACTATTGTAGTAAATGTACATCCTGTTGTTGCATTACATCCGTCTGTAGTACAAGCATTGTTATCATTACAAATTATCGGAGTATAGGTACATCCGGTTGTTGCATTACATCCGTCTGTAGTACAAGCGTTGTTGTCATTACAAACAATTGGAGTAAATGTACATCCGGTTGTTGTATTACAGCCATCTGTTGTACAAGCGTTGTTGTCATTGCAAATAATTGGGGTGTTATATCCACCAGAAATAGGATCGCAGCCATCAATTGTACAAGCGCTGTTATCGTTAACTGTGCTTGTAATGGTCACGACCTGTGTACAAGTGGCAACTTTGCCACAAGAATCAGTGGCTGTCCAGGTTACAGTGGTGTTGCCTATCGGATAAGGCCCTGCTGGTGAAGGACCTGTAATAGTTGGAGTTGAACAATTATCGGTAGCGGTAGCAGTACCAATCGAGCCGGAATATTTACAACCACCCGCAGTATTTGCTGCTAAAGTAATAGCTGGTGAGCAAGTAATTGTAGGTGGTGTTAAATCGCCTGCAACCGTAAAAGTTGAAGTACAAGTTGTTGTAAGTGGTGCACATGAACTCGTATAAGTAAAGGTAACACTTGTTGTTCCGCCTGAACAAACATTTGGAGCCGTTGCGGTAGTACGAGTTAAAACACCATTACATCCACCGGATGCCGTAGCTGTTGCTAACCAACTATTGAACTTGGCATTGATAGCAGCTTGGTTCTGGCAAGCTAGTTCTGTTCTTGGAACCGGGCAGTTTAGCACAACTGCCGGAGGAGCCGCAACTGTAAATGTTGCACTACAAGAAATAACTTGTTGAGGTCTATTTGGGCAAGTCATTGTTAAGGTAAACGTTACCGTTTTTGAACCTCCACATGCACTAGGTGCTCCAGTACTATTGTTTGTTAAAACACCCGCATTACATCCACTACCGGTAGCAGTTGCTAACCAAGCAGCATATTGTGCATTTACAGCTATTTGTGTTTGACAAGCGGCCACTGTTGTATTTTGCGCACAATTAAGACTTATCAAGTCCTGACAGCTTACAGTGCCATCAACTGAGTTCCCATCTTCAAATGAATTATCAGTATTATGGTTAGTTCCTGCACTTATAGGGGAATGCGTGCCCGTTAAATCTTTAACCTGTAATACACCACTAACTATTCTTGTATGCACATCATAAAGTATTACGCAAATTTTTGATGGCGAAACTGTTAAATTAGAATAGGTCAAAGTAAAAGTACCTGTAGTGCTAGGGAAAGCACTTGTTAAACCATATGGAAATAGAACCCTGGGAACATTAACTCCAAAAGAAATAGGAGCTGAAGCCGCAATTCCATTGTCGGTATTGTCGCTAAAAGGAAGTGAAGAAGAAGCATTGCCCTCAATAGTTGAAGATGCCAATTGCCCTAAAAATTCGTTTTTTGCTGCAGTGGAATTCGCAGCAAGATTGCCTCCGCTGGTATAAGTAGCAGGATTATCACCATAGGACGGTGCAACGCCATCTCCATTTAAATCGGCAAATACTGCAGCAGTTACAACCTTGTTTGTGGCAACAGTAGACCAAATCCAGTTTACTGTAATCGTTAACTTTTGCAAGGCAGGGTTATAATTCGCTACCACAGAAGTTGGAACCGGAGTATCCGCTTTTACGAGGTTGGGTACAAGCCAACAGACCATACAAAACAGACACAAGAGTAAATTTTTCTTTTTCATTTTTTTTGGGGTTTTATGGTTTTAATTTATAATTAGCTACTTACTTTTTTTTTGAACTGCATTATGCGCATTACTTGCCCATTTTCAAAATCGCTATAACTATACTGGGTTAATTAATAATTTGATAATCATTGAAATAGATTAGTTGATGACCGAGGAAGTTGAATTAGCTCGCAAGTTGCAATAAATATCTAACATATACAAGAATTAATTTGCTTAATTCAATAATAGATTGGCTTGAGCAAATATTTAGGAAAACTCCAAAAATGCCCAAAAATCAAGATTACCTTAGTAAGCGGATATTTTATTCCGAATATTTTTTAGAGAATAAAAACCAAGGCTAAAAGCATCATTACAATCATAACAAGATACATCCAAATATCAGGAAAATAAATATGGTAGGTTTGGTAAAAAACTTTAATTTGTTTGATGAAATTTTTAATAGTCTCTGATTTATATGGGTGCAAAGATATTATTTGATGCTTTTAAGGAAAAATTAAAACTAAAAACTCAACTATAGCTACTAAATTCTATTTTTAGCGGGTGCAATCGGCAGAAAAGAAATTTATTAATATTGAAGAAGTAATTGCGAGCAAGAACAAAAATCTGTTGCGGTTTATGCCGGGGTTCCTGCTTGGTTATATCAAACGCATTATTCACCAGGAAGAAGTAAATGAGTTTATCAAAATTCATGGAGAAAAAACATCTTTCGATTTTGTAGAAGCGATTATTATTGAGTTTGGCGCTTGTATCGAATTTGAGGGGGTGGAAAATGTACCGGCAACAAGTGGTTGCATAATTGCCAGTAATCATCCCTTGGGAGGATTAGACGCAATGGCTCTCATTAGTTCGCTCTCCAAAAAAAGAAAAGACCTAAAGTTTGTGGTAAACGATATTTTGCTCCAACTTAAAAACTTAGAAGAACTGTTTATTGGTGTAAACAAGCATGGTAAAAATACTGCCGAAAAATTTGCTGCTATGGATCGTCTGTTCGAGTCAGAAATTGCCATGCTCATTTTTCCGGCCGGTTTAGTATCACGAAAGCAAGAAAATGGTGTGATTAAAGACCTGGAATGGAAAAAGAGTTTTATACGCCAAGCCAAACGAAATAAACATCCGGTAATTCCAGTTTATATTGAAGGAAAAAACAGCAATTTCTTTTATAATTTATCAAGACTCAGGTCAAAATTAGGAGTTAAAGCTAATGTTGAAATGTTTTATTTGATGGATGAAATGTATCATCAAAAAGATAAGACAATTAAGATTATTTTTGGGAAGGCATTATCACATGATATATTCACCAACGATAAAACAGAATATGAATGGGCTCAACTGGTTAAAGAGCATGTTTATGTTTTGGGAAGGGGTGGAAAAAGCCCATTAGTAGTCGATTAAATTTATGGAAGCAATCATTGATCCGATATCTGTTACCGCTTTAGAAGCAGAACTTTCACCTGATAAATTGGTGAGAGAATCAAATAATGGCTCCAATCTTATCTTTGTTATTACTCATCACAATGCACCTTTGGTGATGAAAGAAATAGGTCGTTTACGCGAACTCACTTTTAGGGCAGCTGGAGGTGGAACCGGCAAACCAATTGACATTGATGAGTATGATGACAGTGCAATTCCATATCAGCAACTAATAGTTTGGAACCCGACCGAAAAAGAAATTATGGGTGGTTACCGTTTCATTCGTTGTGCGGATGCTTACGATGAGAAAAATAAAAAATGGAATCTTGCCACCGCAGAGCTGTTTGATTTTTCGGAGAAATTTGTAATAGATTATTTACCACATACCATTGAATTAGGCCGATCTTTTGTTCAACCCAAATATCAACCGAGTGCTGAAAACCGTAAAGGACTATTTACACTTGATAATTTATGGGACGGCCTTGGAGCCATTGCGGTTGACCATCCGGATATAAAATATTTTTTTGGAAAGGTTACGATGTATCGTCACTACAACCAAATGGCACGTGATATGATTTTATATTTCATGGATTACTATTTTCCAGATAACGAAAAATTAGTCACACCTAAACATTCATTACCCATCACACACGATCTGCTGACGTTTGGAAAGGAGTTACAGGGATTGAGTTATAAAGACGGGCACCGCGTATTGAATCATCATGTGCGAGCGTTGGAAGAAAACATTCCACCACTTGTAAACTCCTATATGAATCTTTCTGCCACAATGAAAAATTTTGGCACAGCTTTAAACGAATATTTTGGCGATGTTGAAGAAACCGGAATATTAGTTACACTGTCAGATATTTACGACACCAAAAAAAGCAGACATGTGAACACTTATATTACTCATAAGAAAAACAACTAAAAATCTCTTCATTCTTAAACAGTGTTTTAATTCAGAAATGTTGTTTAAAAAATAACATTACACAGTTAAAAGGTTAAAATTTTCACTATGAGTTTAATCTTTTTTTTCCAACAAGTCATAAAAAAATCTGCAAACAATTCACAGCCTATATCGTTTTATTCTTTTCTCTTATCTAAAGCCAGTCCAGCCAAACATTTCGCTTTTTACTTTGTTTGGATTCCATTTAATACGGTAAGCAACCTCAATGTTGATGAAGGAGTAGGAGTCGTTTAGCTTTGGGTTACCACGCTGACTGGTAGCTGGCCCTTCGTATCCATTGGTACCTAGGCCGGTGGGATCGCTTATATATTGAGCCAATTGTTGTTGGTTAACATCGCCTGGATAATTTTGTTCAATGTCTTCATAGGTGGCATAAGTGGTACTTACATCATCTAAATAATCTGATAGGAAGTTATAATAGCCAAACTCTAATGAAAAAGTGATTAATGGAGTAACACCAAAGCGAAAGCCCATGCCAGCAGGAATACCGATTTGCCAAGGTGAGTATTGCTTCTTGGCTTTGCCTTCATTAGAAGCACCTTGCCCTTCAGTGTGCCAGTCGCGCAAATGGGTTTCGTATTTTCCATCTTTCTCAATTACTTTTCCAAATCCATCGCTTTCAGCATGATCGCGAGTGGTGCCATCGCCCCAGAAATAGTATCGATGGTCTAGATCGGCATTTCCGATAAAGAGGTCGGCTTTTGGGTCGGCATAATAAATGCCGGCTCCGGTGAAAACGAAAATAGCCGCGCCTTGTTTGCATAAGGGTAATCGCTTGTTAGGATAATAAGTGTATGAAATGTGAGAGGAGAAGCCCATAATGTCGGTACGGAAACTAAGACCACGTCCATAGTTGCGCAATTCGAAACCTGAACGAGGACCGATGGATTGTGTTTCGTCATAACCAATGCGATGCCAGCTTAACCGAGCTTCGATATTGAAGTTGGAGTATTGGTTTCCGGTAATGGCGCGTGGTGCTAAAATGTTGCGAACTGTTAGCGCTACACCGGGGCGTGTTGAACTTCCCTGAAAAAATTCATCATTTCCAAGGTCTCCAAAATAATTGGTAACTCCTGTTGAAATGCCAAAGTCGAGGTTGCGTTGCCCGAGTGATTGGTAACTAAAAACACATAGTAAAACTAATGCATTGAGTAGCGTTTTGATCATAGTGCGTTGTGTTTGGTTGCTCTAAGTTAAGAATGTTTTTGAATTGAACAATTTTATTTCTAAGTATCAATAGTGACTTTGTGTTTTACAATTATCAAACCAATATTACTATTTGCTGACGGTATTATGGAATTAGTTTTCACTCTGCATCGTTATAATTATAAACCAATAAAAAATAAAAGCTATGAAACACTACATGCAGCAATGGGAAAGTGCAACATCATCAAACCGAAATGAATTGGTGTTTGCCAATAGGAATCAGCAATACGGTGCATATGTATTGCGACAAGAATATCAAAAGTCGGTAACAAAGGCATTTTTAATCACTTGTTTAATCAGTGCATTGTTAATGGTTGTTCCTTATTTAAAGAGTTTGTTTGTTGATCGAGAAATGATTAGAACTAATGAAGAGATGGGATTAGTTTTTGATTTAACCCCATTGGTTGAAACTCCTGAAATTCCTATCGAAATTCCTAAACTGGAAAAAGTAGCAACGCCTTCTACTTATGAGTTTAGAGTGCCAAAAATTGTTGATGATTTTGTGAATGACAATCAACCAATACAAAATCCTAATAGTAATCTCAATCCGGGCTTAACAAACAATTTGGTTGACTCGGCCACTCTAGGAGATGATGAAATAATTATTGCTACTACAATGGCCGACACAGCAATTGGTATTACGGATGTGCAAGAGGTGCCTTTTTTTGAGGGTGGTAATTCTGGCATGATGAATTATCTTATCAGAAATATTAAATACCCGCACTTAGCAAAAGACGCGAATATTAAAGGCACGGTGTATATCAGTTTTGTGATTGATAAAACGGGTGCAGTAAAGGATGCTACTATTATGCGTGGCATTGGCGGAGGGTGCGATGAAGAAGCATTGCGCGTTGTAAATGGCATGCCAGCTTGGACTCCCGGCAAGCAAAATGGAAGAGCGGTGATGGTGAGGTTAGTGTTACCTCTTCAATTTAGTTTAAGATAACTGTAGTAACTATTCCGGTGCTTTGGGAGGTTAAGTCATAAATACTCATCTTGTAGTTTATTAAATGTCCTTTGTGATATATTGTTAGTCGTATTTTACAAGGGCTATGACTAAAAGATTATCTGGTGATAGAGTTTTTGCTTTTCTTTGAAACATAAATAAATTCCCAAGGAAATTATGCTAAATAAAATACTGGCTGTTTGCCTCCTAATAATGATGGTAAATAATGGTTGTAAAACAACACAAAATTCAGCTGTCAATAAGACCACTGAAAAGGAGGTGCAAAACATACCTGTTCCTGAACCATATAGAGCCAGCAATCCGATTGTAAGTGATTTGATGCACACCAAATTGGATGTGAGATTTGACTGGACCAAAAGATATTTATTTGGTAAAGCAACATTAACATTGCAGCCACATTGCTATCCGGTACAATCGCTGGTGCTTAATGCACGTGGCATGACAATAAATGAAGTAAGCATGCAGGAAGATAGTATTCGTAATCCACTTATTTATGTTTACCAAAACGATAGTTTAATCATTGATCTTGGCAAAACACTTGGGGCAGGCGAAACTTATGAAGTACTGATTGATTATGTTGCCAAGCCTGATGAAGTAAAAAATTTAGGAGGAAGTAAAGCAATTAGAAGTGACAAAGGATTGTATTTTATTAATCCTGATGCAAAGCAAGCAAGCAAGCCACAGCAGATTTGGACACAAGGCGAAACACAATCCAGCTCGGTTTGGTTTCCCACTATTGATGCACCCAATCAAAAAATGACGCAGGAAATAAATATTACCGTTGACACCGCTTTTGTTACCTTGTCAAATGGATTAATGATCAAGAGCATTGACAATGGCAACGGTACACGTACTGATTCTTGGAAGCAATCATATCCACACTCGCCATACCTCGTAATGATGGCAATTGGAAAATTTGAGATTGTAAAGGACCAATGGCGCGATAAAGAAGTGAGCTATTATGTGGAACCGGAGTATAAGAATGTGGCACGAAAAATATTTGGCAACACACCTGAAATGATTGCTTTTTTCTCTAAAAAACTGGGAGTTGATTTTGCATGGGAAAAATATGCACAAGTAGTTGTGCGTGATTATGTGAGTGGGGCGATGGAAAACACTTCGGCCACACTGTTTGGTGAATTTATGCACAATGACGAGAGGGGACTGCTCGACTATACGGGCGAAGATGTGATTTCACACGAATTGTTTCATCAATGGTTTGGAGATTTGGTAACTGCCGAATCTTGGAGTAATTTATCATTAAATGAGTCCTTTGCCAGCTATGGAGAATACTTGTGGAATGAATATAAGTATGGACGTGATGAAGCTGATGCTGCTTTGAATGCCGATTTGAATAGTTATTTGCGGGAAGCAAAAACCAAACAAGTAAATTTAATTCGCTTTCAGTACCAGGCACAGGAAGATATGTTTGATAGGCACACATATCAAAAGGGCGCATGCATTTTACATATGTTACGTAAGCAGGTTGGCGATTATGCTTTCTTCGCTTCGTTGAAATTGTATTTGGAACAAAACAGGTTTCAACCGGCAGAGTTTCATCAGTTGCGATTAGCTTTTGAAAAAGTGACGGGCGAAGATTTAAACTGGTTCTTTAATCAATGGTATCTGGATAAAGGTCATCCGGTACTCAACATAAATTACAGTTGGGATGATGTAAAAAATGAGCAACATATTATTATTGAGCAGCAACAAGATTTTGCAACTACCAGGCTATTTAAGTTGCCAATGCAGATAGATATCTATGCAAATGGAAAAGCCACAAGGCAAAAAATTACATTGGATAGCGCTCGTCAGGAATTTGTTTTTTATTCAGCTGCAAAGCCTGATTTGGTAAACGTTGATGCGGAAAAAATTACAATATGTACAAAAACAGATCATCACACCAACGATGAGTGGATCTACCAATACCAACATGCACCTTTATTTGTTGACAGGCTAGAAGCCTTGCAGGCAATTGCAAAAAAATACGCTACCAATTCACCGGAAGCTAAAGTGATAATGGAAGCACTTAGCGATGCTCAAGCCGATATTAGAAAGTTAGCCATAAAAAATACAGGGTTAATCGCAACATCAGCCGATAGCAATGCGCTAAAGTCGAAACTAACAACAATTACTCAGTTCGATAAAAAGGCATACGTGCGCGAACAGGCATTGGTACTTTCAAATGATTATTATAAAGATGAGACTGAATTGTTACTCTTGAAATCCGCAATTAAGGATAGTTCCTATTCAGTTTCAGGTAAGGCATTAACATTGTTGACTGAAAGGGACACAATGGAAGGTTTGAGATTAGCACATGAATTGCAGAAGGAAAACAACAAGTATACCTCCGATGTATTAGAAGAAATTTATTCGAAGCATGGCGATGATACAGATGCTGCGTTTATGCAAAAGGCACTTGAAAGTGCAAGCGGATATGGTCAATATGAGTCGGTTCAATTGCATGGAAAATTTGTTTTGAGATGTAAAAATGAAAATAATATTAAGACCGGTTTAGATAAAATCAATGATGTAGGTAAGAATGCCGAGGCAGGGTACATACGTTATGCAGCAATGCAGGTTTTGGCCGAACTTTCAAAGCGTTTTGATGATATGAAGGGTGAAGATAAACCCATGTATGAGTCAATGAAACTGAAAGCCGATAATTTGTTGGTAGATCTTAAGAAAAACGAGAAGAACGAGAATATCAGAAAAATAATTGATAAGCAGTAAAGACTACATGCTTGGAATGAATCCATCTATCTATACAGTCTCCGATTTTTTTCTTAATTAATTAATAAACCAGAATCTTATGAACCTAAATAGTTGTAAGCCCAACTTCCCATTAGCAGCCACAAAACAATTTCGGCTACAATAATTTTTTTACCACTCAATAGATAATACGCTACAAAAATGGAAAGGGGCAACGAAAGAATGCAAAAGCGATAAAGCAATTCTTCGTTACTTACCAAAATGGTTAACACCGCGCATACAAAGTAGAAGAGGATAACCTGCTGATTAAGCCTTGTTCGGCTCACGTTTTTGTAAAAATTTGCACGCAGCCTTACAATTGATAAAGCACTTACAAGAGCCACTAAAATTAAGGTAAAAGTGTAGCCATGCAGAAACACGCTCTGTAGTTCAATTTGCTTTTTAATACCGGAAATAAAAATGCGTTCGTAAAAAGACATTAGCATATTGTTCCAGAAATAATAAACAAAGGCAAAAAAGAAAGGTAACAAAAAGCCAAGGATACCCACAACCCAATCGCGCCACGAAAATGGTCTAAGGATAAGAATACTGATAAAATAAAAAATAATAAACACTATTAACGGAAAATAAAAAAGTGCTGCTAATGACATCAGAAATGCACTGTCAAACTCAAAGCCTAAGGGGTGTTCATTTTTATAAAGATAAAACAACTTGTCGAGGGCAAAAAGTAAAATAGTATTGGCAAATATTAATGGTTGAAACCAAAAGAAAGGTGGCAATATCGTACTTATTAGCAAATAAATGAATGCAGGCATCCAGGATGCTTTATATAATACATCATGTTTATTAAGAATCCAGTTAAAATGCAGCGCCTGACTAACAACAAGCAGCATTACAGTTATAAAATAGGCGTAAACAGGCAATCCCGAATAAACTTTGAGCAATAGATTATAAAATGGAGTGTTGTTAGTAGGTACAATTCGGAATTGGAAACTGTAAGAAAGCCAACTCATGATTATTGCCAACACCCCTAATATGATCAGTGAGCTTATTTGAGTACTACGAAAAAGACGAATTAACATACTTTATAGCAAAAGAGTTGTGTGAGAAACAATTTCAATTATTTTTGCGCCAAATTAAACCAAATTATGGACGCAGTATTCTACGGTTTCGCACATTTCATGGAATGGATTTTTAAAATTGTTAAACCCATTGGGATGTATGTTGATTATCTTTTCATTTTAACCATAGCAGCAGGTACTGTTTATTGGTTGTGGTATGATTCTTACGTTCGTAAGACAGGAAACAACTTTATGGATAAAAAGGGCTGATTGCTCGTCATTATTGTTGTAACCAATTAAATGAAAAGGTCTGCATTTATAGTAAATAGGTCTACCCGATAATTCAGGCGCAAGTCCCGACCCTAATATCATTTCTGGTTTTACTATCTCAAGCTGTTATTACAGCGTGATAGACATATGGCAATATCTTGCTTACTCTTGTTAGTTATTGAAGTAAAATAGATTTTGAATTATATAATTCAATTGGCCAATTAATCTGAATATCTTTTCTAATAAAATATAAACATCAGTATTAATTTTAGTGAGAGTTGGATTGATAATAAGCGTTACTAAATAAAAAACCCTGTTGAATTTTCAACAGGGTTTTTACATTTATGAGATGCTGAAACAAGTTCAGCATGACGAGGGAATTAATAATCCATTCCGCCCATTCCGCCTGGCATTCCGCCTGGCATTCCACCACCACCTTTTTCTTCTTTGATGTCAGCTAACACACACTCAGTGGTTAACAACATAGCAGCAATAGAAGCAGCGTTTTCCAGAGCAACTCGCGTTACTTTAGTAGGATCAATTACACCGGCAGCCATCATGTTTTCGTAAACATCAGTGCGTGCATTGTAACCAAAATCATCCTTGCCTTCTTTTACTTTTTGTACCACGATAGATCCTTCGATACCGGAGTTAATCACAATCTGGCGCAATGGTTCTTCCAAAGCACGTTTGATAATTGCGATACCGGTAGTCTCATCTTCATTAGCACCTTTTAATTTATCTAAAGCTGCAATGGTACGGATGTATGCTACTCCACCGCCCGGTACTATTCCTTCTTCAACCGCAGCACGAGTTGCGTGTAATGCATCGTCCACACGGTCTTTCTTTTCTTTCATTTCTACTTCAGTAGCTGCTCCGATGTAAAGTACTGCTACACCACCAGCTAATTTAGCAAGACGCTCTTGTAGTTTTTCTTTATCGTAATCAGAAGTAGTGCTTTCAATCTGAGCTTTGATTTGACTAACGCGTGCGGTGATATCAGCTTTTTTACCAGCTCCGTTTACAATCGTTGTGTTGTCTTTGTCAATGCTGATTTTTTCTGCCTTACCTAAATCTTCGATAGTAGTGTCTTCTAATTTACGTCCTTGCTCTTCAGAAATAACAGTGCCACCGGTTAGTATAGCGATGTCTTCCATCATGGCTTTTCTGCGATCACCAAAACCTGGAGATTTAACAGCAGCAATTTTTAAAGAACCACGTATTTTATTTACCACCAAAGTTGCCAATGCTTCACCATCAATATCTTCAGCGATGATCAACAATGGACGGCTAGTTTGTACAGACTTCTCAAGGATTGGAAGTAATTCTTTCATGTTAGAGATTTTCTTGTCATACAATAAAATGTATGGATTCTCTAATACGGTTTCCATTTTGTCAGCATTGGTTACAAAATAAGGAGAGATGTATCCGCGATCGAACTGCATACCTTCCACAACTTTTACTGATGTTTCAGTACCTTTTGCTTCTTCAACAGTGATAACACCTTCTTTCTTTACTTGTGCCATTGCATCTGCAATTAGTTTTCCAATTTCAGCATCGTTATTTGCAGAAATAGAAGCTACTTGCTGAATTTTGTTGTTATCGTCACCAACTGCCTTACTCATTTTCTTCAATTGCTCAATAACTGAAGTAACTGCTTTGTCGATACCACGTTTTAAATCCATTGGATTTGCACCTGCAGCTACGTTTTTCAAACCAGCTGTGATGATTGCCTGAGCTAAAACAGTCGCAGTAGTAGTTCCGTCACCGGCTATGTCAGCTGTTTTGCTTGCTACTTCTTTCAACATTTGAGCGCCCATATTTTCAATTGCATTTGGAAGCTCAATTTCTTTTGCAACAGTAACACCATCTTTTGTGATTGCTGGTGCACCATATTTTTTATCAATGATAACGTTACGTCCTTTTGGACCTAAGGTAACTTTCACTGCATTTGCCAAAGCATCAACTCCTTTCTTTAGTGAGTCGCGCGCATCGGTGTTAAAGGTTATTTCTTTTGCCATTTTATTTTTTTGATTTTAGTTTTTAATGTTTAGTTATTATGTTGTTTAGTTGTTTGGTTGTTAAGTTGTCATGTTGCCTAGCTGTTTTCAAAACAACTTAACAACTCAATACCTTAACAACTCAGTTTCTTAATTTAGATTACAGCGAAAATGTCTGATTCGCGCATGATTAAAAGGTCTTTTCCATCAACTGTAATTTCAGTTCCAGCGTATTTACCATAAAGAACGCTGTCGCCAACTTTAACACTTGGTTTGTTTCCTTTGTCATCAATATCAGAGATAGAGATAACAGTTCCACGTTGTGGTTTTTCTTTTGCAGTATCCGGAATGATAATGCCGCTAGCTGTCTTTGCTTCTGCAGCTGCTGGTTCTACAACAACTCTGTTTTGAGTTCCTGCAATTGGTTTAATGCTTACTTTACCCATAGTTTTATGATTTTTTTAAATGATTTAATTAAAATAGTTCTATTTTGATAGGATGCGCTTGTCAGCAATTATGCCAATTAGTAATAAATAAAAAATGCTGTCAAATCTTCTGAAAGATCATTTGACAGCATTTAAAGGTGTCAGTCTGAAAGGTCAAACTGTCACCAAATACTATTTTGTAGTATCTATTGGAGGTGCTTGAGGAGCTGTTGTAGCTGGTGCAGCAGTATTATCTATTTGGTTTTGAATCAATGACTCTTTTTTACCGGTTTGATTTTTTGGAACCACAAAGTTGCCAACCAAGGCAAGAGCGAACAAGGCAATGGCAAATCCCCAGGTTAGTTTTTCAAGAAAATCGGTAGTCTTACGCACTCCCATAATCTGATTTGATGCGCTTAAACCGGAAGCCAAACCGCCACCTTTAGAGTTTTGAACCAATACAACCAAGCATAAAAGAATGCTTACAATGATAACTAATACGATAACAAACGTGTACATAATTGAATATTAAGAATTTAATTTTGTTTTAAGATTTTCAATAAGGGCCGCAAAGTAAGGCTTTTTTTCTGGATATTTCAAGAGAAGTTTTTCGTAGGATGTAATTGCCTTCTGATAATTTCCTTGTGTGGAATAAATATTAGCCAAAGTTTCAGAAACCAGTTCATCATTTTCCAGCACACTTTTACGAGCCATATTTGCAGCAGAATAAAAGTTACTTTTAGCTGGTGTGATTCGGGGTTCTTCTTGAATAAATTTCTCAATCAAATCATCCGATTGAGGGTGTTTTTTAGTTGAAATGGGGGTGTTTTTGACAGCAGATAATTTATTGGTTTCTTCCTTTTGATGAAGGTTTTTAACTTCAGGATTTGCAATTTTTAACCATTCAATAAAACTATGTGGCTTAGTGGTATCAACATTTAGGTTTTGCAGGTAAGTTTCATCCGGCAATGGAATTTCCAGTGCTTCATTAACCTTGTTCATAGGTTTAAGCGTGTTTTCTGCAAGCGTTTCGGTTTCTTTTAGCAATAATTCGGATTTGTAAAACTGACTTTCCGCCAGGTTTTCCAAAATCAAATCATTGATCAATATTTCTTTGGTCGAGATTTCTTCTGGTTCTGAAACTACAACTTGATCGGGCTGATTAAAAATAGTTTCTCTTTCAAAAGCATCTTCCGTTATTACAATTGGTAACGCCACTTCATTATTTTCAAGGTTTTCATCAGCCTCCTCATCGTTCATTATTTGAGGTTCAGTGGTTTCTTCTGATATCAAATCTATTAATGGTGCTATGTTTTCGAACTGCTGAATAGTCTCTTCCTCTTCAATATTTGATATTTGAGTTTCAATTTCCTGTTCCTCTTCCATTTCTAATTCCGGTAAAGCTGGCAAATGCGAAATATTTTCCTGTGAAATATTTAATTCACGCAAACGCTGATTAATTATTTCTTGCGGTGAAAGTTCCGAATCGTTAGCTTCAACTGCCTCACTTTCTATCTTAGGTAAAGCGGTATCCATAGGTTCTTCTACGGAATCTAAATCATTGGTTGGGCTGAAATCAATAACTTCTTCCTGAATATTGTTTACTGGCTCAAATGAATGTGAATTGGCAAGTTTGACTTCTGGTTGAGGAGCAATTTCAAATGCAACTTGGTTCATGCTCAGCACTTCAGATTCTATCAAGTCAGCTTCATTCACATAATTGTAGAGCCGCTCACGATCAGGCGAATAAATAGCTGTTAATTTAAGTTGCTGACTATAATTAATACTGTTTTGCTCTTTAAGTTGACGCAAATACAAAAAACGCAACGGTTGGCTATAAGGGAACTGTTCCACTAATTTTTCTAATTCCCAATTACTAATATTGGATACCTTACCTTTTTCTTGTACTAATTGAAAAAATTGTTCTTGTGTCATCACCAGTTACTTACTGCTTTATTAAAAATGTCGTCTACTAATTGTCTGTTTATCTCGGTAATAGCTTGCTGTTCAACTGACGCTAAACTTAAACTACTTTGATACTCATAAAATCGCGAAAAGTTTAATTCAAAATTTTGTTTCTCGTCTTTTGCGTTGGTAAACTTAACCGAAACCGTAATATTTAACCTGTCGAGCGCTGCAGTTTCATTGCCTTGAATGGCAACAGACTGAGTACTGTAATCTACTATTGAACCTTGAAAATACAAATCTCCCTCTTTAGGAATAAGGCGCAAATTGGTTTGAGTTACAAATTTTTCTTTTAGTTTTTCAGTAAACGCCTGGCTTAATGTGGGCTGCACGATGGCCGCATGATTTGGAAAAAAATCGATGGATACTGTTTTTATTTCCGGTGAAATGGATGCACCCGAAAAACTATAAACACCACAACCTGCCAGCAAAAAAGTAATAGCAGTGATGAAGGTAACTAAGTTAATTCGTAGCATTCGTAACATGTTCGTTAATTGGTAAACCCAAAAACTATTCTCTATTTGATGTTGTATTCACTCAATTTTCGGTATAAAGTGCGCTCAGAAATTCCCAATTCACGGGCAGCGTACTTGCGTTTGCCTTTATATTTCTCAATTGCTTTTTGAATCATTTCTTTTTCCTTGTCGTGCAACGAAAGCGATTCTTCTGCAATTTCCTCATGCGCATTAATCTTTACCGGTTTATTTTGCTGTTGTATGGTAACTCCTGGTTGAGTTTGTATCAGGTTGGTTAATTGTTCATGGCCATTCCCCTCATCAAATAGTTGTGGAGCATTGTTGGGAATATCGCCTTGCATTATGGAACCCACCACTTGTTTCAAATCATGCAAATCTTTTTTCATATCGAACAAAACCTTGTAAAGCAATTCGCGCTCGCTGAAATTTCCACCTTGTTGCGATTCGTCCCTTAACAAAACAGGCAAAGCATTATAATTATCACTTGGCAAATATTTTAAAAGTGTTTCGGCTGTGATTTCTTTATCGCGTTCAAGAATAGAAAGTTGCTCAGTTACATTTTTTAACTGACGCACGTTTCCGGGAAACCGGTAATCAATCAGAATTCGCTGTGCCTCCGGCTGTAGCTGAATCATTGGCATTTTATAACGATCAGCAAAATCGTTGGCAAATTTTCTAAACAAAAGATGAATGTCCTCTTTGCGTTCGCGCAACGGTGGCACGTGCAATGGAACAGTATTTAAACGATAATATAAATCCTCTCTGAATTTTCCGTTGCGGATAGCTTCCGGAATATTTACATTGGTGGCTGCTACCACACGCACATTTGTTTTCTGTACTTTGCTGGAACCCACTTTAATAAACTCGCCTGTTTCCAACACGCGTAACAAACGAACTTGTGTGAGCGATGGAAGTTCTGCTACTTCATCCAGAAAAATGGTTCCGCCATTTGAAACTTCAAAATATCCTTTGCGTGCTTCATGCGCTCCTGTAAAAGATCCTTTCTCGTGACCGAATAATTCTGAGTCAATCGTTCCTTCCGGAATAGCGCCACAGTTAACCGCAATATAAGGTCCGTGTTTACGTGCACTTAAATGATGTACAATTTGAGGAAACGATTCTTTCCCTGTCCCACTTTCACCCGTTATTAAAACTGATAAATCAGTGGGCGCTACCTGCCGTGCAATATCAATACAATGCTCCAGCAAAGGAGAAGTTCCTATGATACCAAAGCGCTGTTTTATTTCCTGAATAGTCATCTGATTACTGACGAATGAAATGAAAATTTATTTTACTGACACAATTTAAACGGGAGGCAAAGGTAATCAAATAGACATTTTGGCAGAAGGAGATTGTCCTTTCGATACAATGAATTGAAACTGTATTATAATGGGCTGAAATCGAACAACAAAAAATTAATTTACCACTTCCCCAATCAAAGTAGCAGCCGTACATTCAGTTGCTAACACATTCACATAATCACCTGGTTTGTAATGTTCACGAGGAAACACAACAGTAGTGTTTTGTGTATTACGACCAAATAATTTTTCAATGGATTTTTTTGAAACACCTTCCACCAACACACGATGCACTTTTCCTACACCTGATTTTGTGCGCTCGGCCGAAAGTTTTTGTTGCAAATCAACAATCTCCTGCAATCTTCTTTTCTTGATTGCTTCCGGTATATCATCCTTGTAATTACGTGCCGCTAAAGTTCCGGGTCTTTCAGAGTATGCAAACATGTAAGCAAAATCATACTTAGCCCATTCCATTAAGGACAAAGTTTCCTGGTGTTCTTCCTCTGTTTCTGAGCAATAGCCAGAAATCAAATCGGTAGAAATGCCGCAGTTTGGAACTAAGTTCCAGATGGACTCAATTCGCTTAATATAATCCTCGCGTGTATAGCCACGGTTCATTTTATCCAACATATTATTGCTACCCGACTGAACCGGAAGATGCACATACTTGCAAATGTTTTCATAACGCGCCATCACTTTTAAAACAGCATCCGTCATGTCGCGCGGATTGGAAGTAGAAAAACGGATGCGCAAATCAGGATGAATTCGTGCTACCTGTTCCATTAAATCTGCAAAAGTTACATAGCGTTTTTGCTCATTCTCCGGCAATTCATGTGCTAGTGCAGCTGAAACAGTTTCAGTTGATAAATCTTTTTTCTGTCCACCACCATTCCATAAATAAGAGTCAACATTTTGTCCGAGCAATGTTACTTCACGATAACCGCGTTCAAATAAATCGCGTGCTTCGTTAACGATGCTCAATGGGTCGCGGCTACGTTCACGTCCTCGTGTAAACGGAACCACACAAAACGCACACATATTATCACATCCACGCATGATGGAAATAAAAGCAGTGACTCCATTGCTCTGCAACCGCACAGGGCTGATGTCTGCATAGGTTTCTTCGCGCGAAAGCAAAACATTGATGGCTTTATTTCCGTCCTCAACACGTTCAATCAGGTTGGGTAAATCGCGGTAAGCATCAGGACCTGCAACCAGGTCAACCAATTTTTCTTCTTCTAAAAATTTTGATTTCAAACGTTCAGCCATGCAACCCAAAACACCAATCACCAATTCAGGATTGTTTTTTTTGGCTTTCTTGAAATCTGTTAAACGCTGACGAACTCTTGATTCTGCATTTTCACGAATGGCACAGGTGTTTACTAAAATTACATCTGCATCATTAAAATTATTGGTGGTGGAGAAACCTTTCTCCTTTAATATAGACGCGACAATCTCACTGTCCGCAAAATTCATGGCGCAGCCGTAGCTTTCTAAAAAAAGTTTTTTTGTTTCGATATGTGCGGGATCGCTGTCAAGTGTCAATACTTCACCCTGGCGGCTTTCATCTAAAAGTTTTTCTTCATTGGATAACATGGCGCAAAGCTAAGGAATTAGAAAAGTTTTTTAGAATTCCTCTAAAGATGAAGAAGCAAATAAAAAAAATATAACTAAAGTTAATGCCAGTTTTTCATTGGTAATTTGTTATCCCTTCAAGGGTTCAAAACCCTTGAAGGGGTAAATTAGATTTGGTAATTAAGAAATCAAATCGTTTAATTTGCGCCCCCAAACAACATCGTAAACAAAACGAATGGCAGATAATTTAGTGATTGTTGAGAGTCCTGCAAAGGCAAAAACCATTGAAGGTTTTCTAGGAAAAGATTACCAGGTGAAGAGTAGCTACGGGCATGTGCGCGACCTTGTTAAGAATGATAAGGGAATAGATATCGCAAACAATTTTAAACCGTTTTATGAAATATCGCCTGACAAATCAAAAGTGATTGATGAACTAATAAAGCTTTCTAAAAAAGCAAAAACAGTTTGGTTAGCGACTGATGAGGACCGCGAAGGAGAGGCGATATCGTGGCATTTGTTCGAAGCACTTGATCTTAAAAAAAGCAATACAAAACGGATTGTTTTTCATGAAATCACTAAAAATGCAATTAAAGAAGCAATAGAAAATCCACGCACTATTGATATGCACCTGGTGGATGCACAACAGGCACGAAGAATTTTAGATCGCTTAGTAGGTTTTGAGTTATCGCCAGTGTTGTGGAAAAAAGTAAAGCCATCTTTATCTGCCGGTCGTGTGCAATCGGTTACGGTGAGATTAATTGTGGAACGCGAACGTGAGATTGAGGCATTTAAGTCTGTTTCATCTTATAAAGTGGTAGCCAATTTTATTGTTAAGGATGATAAAGGAAGTACATCTATTCTTAAAGCAGATTTATCAAAGAAGTTAGAAAAGAAAGATGATGCTGAAGCTTTGTTAAAGAGATTGGTGGGTGCACATTTTTCTATTGAGAATTTGGAAGTGAAGCCTGCAAAAAAATCGCCTGCTGCACCTTTTACTACATCTACTTTACAACAGGAAGCAAGTCGAAAATTAGGTTTCTCAGTGGCACAAACCATGTTGGTGGCACAGAAGCTATACGAGAGTGGTAAGATTACTTATATGAGAACCGATTCAGTAAATCTTAGTAAAGATGCACTTGAAGCCGCCAAGAAAACGATTACCGAAAATTACGGAAGCAAATATTCACATACCCGTCAATATAAAACCAAATCGGCCAGTGCACAAGAGGCTCACGAAGCCATTCGTCCTTCTTATTTTGATCATCCGACTGTGGAGGGTGAGCGTAACGAACAACGTTTGTATGAGTTGATCTGGAAACGCACCATTGCATCACAAATGAGTGAAGCACAATTAGAGCGTACAGTAGTTACTGTGAAAAATGATAAATCACCAGAACTGTTTACTGCCACCGGTGAAGTGATAAAGTTTGACGGATTTCTTCGTGTTTATTTGGAAAGTAATGATGATGAGCAATCAGAAGATAATGCAGAAGGATTGTTACCCCCATTAAAGATTGGCCAGAAATTAGATGTGAGAGAAATCACTGCAACGGAACGTTTCAGTGCTCCATCGGCAAGATATACCGAAGCAAGTTTGGTAAAAAAATTGGAGGAATTGGGAATCGGTCGTCCTTCTACATACGCACCAACAATATCTACGGTTCAAAAGCGTGGATATGTAGTGAAAGAAGACAGAGAAGGAAAGCAACGAATTTTTCAGACGTTGCAATTAAAGAATGATCATATTTCTAAAGAGGAGAAGTCGGAGACTTATGCTTCTGAAAAATCAAAGTTGTTTCCTACAGATATTGGAACGGTAGTAACCGATTTTCTCACCACTAACTTTGAAGAAGTATTAAATTATAATTTTACTGCCACCGTAGAAAAAGAGTTTGATGAAATTGCCGAAGGCAATTTGGACTGGACCAAGATGATTAAGCATTTCTACGAACCTTTTCATAAAACCGTGGAAAAAACTGTTGAACATTCAGAACGTGCAACAGGTGAACGTGAATTGGGTAACGACCCACAAAGTGGAAATAAAGTGATTGTTCGTATTGGTCGTTTTGGACCCATCGTTCAAATGAGCAATGGTGAAGAAGAGAAACCGAAATTCGCGAGTCTTCGCCCAAATCAAAGACTCGAGAGCATTACACTTGAAGAAGCTTTGGACTTATTTAAACTTCCGCGCAATGTGGGTAAGTATGAAGAGGCTGACGTAACTATTGCAATTGGTCGTTTCGGCCCTTACGCTAAACATAATAGCGCATTTTATTCCTTGCCAAAAACCGATGACCCCTATGAAATTAGCTTAGAGCGAGCAATCGAAATTATTGAAGCAAAGCGCAAAGCAGAACGTGAACGGGTAATAAAAGTGTTCAAACATAACGAACAGGATGTTCAGGTGTTAAATGGTAGATGGGGCCCTTATTTAACCATCGGGGATAATAATTATAAGTTGCCAAAGGATAAGGAGGCCACTCAGTTAACACTTGCCGATTGTTTATTTATTGCTGACAACACTACCCCGTCACAAAAGGGTTTTAAAAGAGGTAGGTTTGCAAAGAAAACAGCCACAGAAAAAACCGAGACGAAACCATTAAAGGCTGCAGCATCTAAAAAACCTGCCCCTAAGAAGAAAAAAACAGTTAAAAAGTCCTGATGATAGAAGACTACTTCAGTCCATCTAGTGTTGATATTTCAAATTTCGAAAGCGGTGCCGATAGTTTATTCAGTGC
The DNA here is from genome assembly GCA_031409815.1 of Bacteroidota bacterium. Classification (GTDB taxonomy): domain Bacteria; phylum Bacteroidota; class Bacteroidia; order AKYH767-A; family OLB10; genus JANLUX01. The sequence continues at coordinate 3,199 of JANNXV010000234.1, read as the reverse complement.
CTCCGATATTTATTTTTCAAAAGGGAAGTTCCCGAAAGTTAATGGACATAAGATTGCCATCTTCGGAGTGGATGAATTTAGAGGCTCGCCTTTTAAACATGGTAAAACTGATGGTGCGGATGCTGTTCGTGCTAAACTTTATCAATTAAAAAAGCATTTTGCGGAAATCAAGGTAATTGATTTCGGTAATCTTGTGGTGGGCGAAACTTTGGAAGATACCTATGTTGCCATAGCAACAGTAATTTCTGAATTACTACCACTAAAAATTATTCCTATAATTATTGGCGGATCACAAGACCTTACTTTGGGCCAATACGGAGGATACAAAAGATCCGAGCAAATTATCAACATAGTAAGTATTGATTCAGGTTTTGATATCGGTAAACCTGATGATGGTATTACATCTGAAACCTATTTAGGCAGAATTATTCTAGAACAACCAAATTATTTATTCAATTATACTAACATTGGTTATCAAACCTACTTTGTGGGGCAAGAGAACATTCAATTAATGCGTAATTTGTATTTTGATGCTTATAGATTAGGAAGTGTTCAAACAGATCTTAGAGAAGTAGAACCGATCATGCGATCTGCCGATTTAATAACGTTTGATGTCAGTTCGATCAGACAAAGTGATGCGCCAGGTACCAGCAAGCCTTCCCCAAATGGTTTATATGGAGAAGAAGCTTGTCAAGTAATGATGTATGCTGGTTTAAGTGATAAATTAACGGGACTTGGTATTTATGAATACAATTCGTCAGTCGATAGAGGTGCACAAACAGCACACTTGATTGCTCAAATGATATGGTACTTTATTGAAGGTGTTACCAATCGAAAAATTGAAATGCCTTTAGTTAATACCAATAATTACATTACTTATCGCGTGCCGGTGCAAAATATTGATCAGGAAATAACATTTTTAAAGAGTAAAAAGAGTGATCGTTGGTGGATCAAATTACCAATAGATGCCACTAAGAATCGATATGCAAGTCATCATTTACTGCCTTGTTCCTACAAAGATTATCAGCAGGCGTGCAATAATGAAGTGCCAGAAAGATGGTGGAGTTCTTTACAAAAATTGAGTTAATAAAAAATAATTTATATTTGTTTTCCCAAAACAATGAATAGAAGAGTATTTAACACAACATTTATTTTTTCTAACAAAAGCGCTATTTTGTAAATTCAATTATTATTTACTTACTTTAGCCCCCGAAAAAAGAGGAAGCAATTAAAGACAACTTATGAAAAAAATTATACCAATAATCGTATTGAGTATCCTTAGTGTATCGGCAAATGCTCAGCAAGACCCACAGTTTAGCCAGAACATGTTCAATAAGTTGTATGTCAATCCTGCTTATGCAGGTAGCAGTGAGGCAATATGCTTTTCTGGACTTTATCGCGCACAATGGGTAAGTTTTGACGGGGCCCCTAAAACATTTGTATTTGGAGCTGACGCGCCTCTACTAAACAATAAGGTGGGAGTTGGATTAAGTGTATCAACTGATGAGATTGGATTCGAGAACACATTAACTGGTAAATTAGCAGGTGCTTATCATTTTGATTTAGGCGCTGGAAAATTAGGGGTTGGTGTTGATTTTGATTTTCTTCAACATTCAATTAATGGAGACTTTATTCCCCCAGATGGCAATAGTGTTATCGATCCTGCAATTCCAACCGATAAGGTTAATGGCACTGCATTTGACATGGGTGCAGGTCTTTATTATCATACCGAGAAATTATATATTGGACTTTCTTCAACTCATTTATTAGAAAGTGATGTAGAATTAGATAAATATAAACAAGATTTCAAGCGTCATTTTTACGGAATGATCGGATATAGTTTTGATTTAAGTCCTTCTTTGGAACTTAAGCCATCTATTTTTGTTAAGAATGTAACCGACAATTTTACTGCTGACTTCAATATGAATCTCCACATCAATAATCGTTTTTGGATTGGTGCAAGTTACCGTCTAGAGGATGCAATTGTTGCAATGGTAGGCTTAAACATTACTGATAAGCTACGTTTAGGTTATTCATACGATATCACTACATCAGACATTAAATCGTATAGTGATGGCACGCATGAAATCATGCTAGGATATTGCTTTACTACTAAAAAGAAATTACCTGTTATTATCAGAAACGTAAGGTTCCTTTAAGAATCGTTAAAATAATGATCGGATTGTAACTTAATTTTGTTTCAAACGTATATCTTCGTTACAAAAGCCAAAATAAAGTTAAATAAACAACGTTCGATGTTAACTTATTCACAAAGTGAAAACAAAAGCAAAGACAGTATGAAAAATCTTCTTGTTGCTTCTCTCTTAGTAGTCTTGTTAGCAAGTTGCGGCAGTGGAAACCGTGGCCAACTTACAGGTGTACCCGGGCGGGAAAAATGGTACCAGGCTGATCCTTATGGAATGGTTTTTATTCCTCAGGGGTCTTACAATATGGGGCCAAATGATCAGGATGTACCATATTCTCAAGTGTCGCAAGCGAGAACAGTCTCTATGCACGCCTTTTATATGGATAACACTGAAATAACCAATAATGAATACCGTCAATTTACAGATTGGGTTCGAGATTCATTAGGTCATCGTTTATTAGGTGGAGATCATTTAATTGAGGAAGGTGAATACGGAGAAAGAATCAATTGGAAAAGGCGCATTAAGTGGGAGGACGAAGAAAATATTGAAACATTAGCAGAGTTATTTTTGCCTGAGAGTGAGAGATATTATAAGCGTAAACAGATTGATTCACGTAAACTAATCTACGAATATTATTGGATAGATCTTAAAGCAGCAGCTCAACGAGAAAACCGTGAGCAAGGGCAAACAGATCGTTCCGTATTTATTAAAAAGGAAGTGTTGCCGATTTATCCTGATACTTTATGCTGGATTCACGATTACACTTATTCCTTTAATGATCCAATTACAAAGGCATATTATTGGCATCCAGCTTATGATGACTATCCTGTTGTTGGAGTTTCCTGGAAGCAAGCACAAGCTTTTTGCGTTTGGAGAACTCAATTACTCACTTCATTTTTAGATGAAAATGGTGAAACCACAGTACAGGATTTCAGACTTCCATCTGAGAGTGAATGGGAATACGCATCAAGAGGCGGATTGCAAAATGATCCTTATCCTTGGGGTGGGCCTTACATTCGCAATAGCCGTGGTTGTTTCCTTGCTAATTTTAA
>JANNXV010000233.1:0-1699 GCA_031409815.1 Bacteroidota bacterium | reverse complement strand
TGCAAAATTATTTTTGCCTTCCGTAAATGCGATAAGTTCATTAATTTGTGTTACACTTAATTGAGCCAGATTACCATTGCTTGCCGCAAGATTTTTTCTGAAAGTATAAAACCAAATATAATCGTTGTAAGCAGTCAATTGGTCTTGCGACAAGTTGAATTGACCGGGTATTGAATCCAATACACTTTGTGCTGCCGTTAGTTCGTTTGCGCCAAAATAATTTTCAATCAAATCATATTTAGCAGTAAGTGTTTGAACTCGTTGCAACCAATACCTTATAGTTATATTATAATCTGTAGTATCGGTGAGCACAATGCTGTCGTTGTCTAAAGCAGTTCTGAAATATAAATCAGCTAAAAGTTTATCTGATGTAGTTGCCATTTGATGGCTGAAATGTGCCAGCGTACTTTCCATTGTTGTGCGTGCTGTTTTTACATCCCACGATGCAATAATCGCATCAATCATATATTGAGGTAACGGATTGGGAATTTCATTTTGCAGAAAATATAAAAAGGGTTCATCCATTGTTGCATCAGGGTTAGCCATACAAACCGTAAGCAACATGGCTTGAGGTAAAATATTCCCGAGTGCAACTTCACGTAATATAGTTTGCGATAAATAAGGCGATTGTGCAAGCAACTGATTACGCAACACCCATGCATCTGCCGCCCAGCTTTGTTGTATTTGATTTAATAATGCATTGGTGCTGCCGCCATCCATCAATTGATTGTAAGTATGCAGCAAATTTAAGTATGCTGTTTCTGCACTGTCATAATTACTGTTTAGGAGTTGGATTTCTGCAACATTTAATTTTATAATTATATCTCCAATTCCTATGCGAGAAGGACATAAATTCTTAGTGACTGCTTGCACCAGTGTTAAAGCACCATTAGTATTTTGAATTGTTTGAGTAGGAGAGTGATAATAAGTCAAAACACTTGTAGTGTTATTATTAATGCTATTGTTTCCGGTATTTAAAAAAGTGTTTCCGGCAGAGGTTGTGATAGTTCCCTGATTGGTGCGTATTCCTATAGTGGTGCCAGTGGTTAATGGATATATGTAAATATCATTATTGCTGTTTAAATCAAACTCGTTACATATATATTGCAGACCATGTATGGAAGCATTGCTATTGTCGCGGTTTATTATACCTGCAACGTTGCCATTATTTAATTCTTTAAATCTATTGTTGTAAATTTCGTTACCAGCCGAACCACTATTAATAGTATTGGTACCCCAAATAGAGGTTGCAACTAAATTGGATGATTTGCGAAAAAGATTTTCTTCAATGATAAAACCACTCGTGTTTTGCATGAGTAAACCTACATGTGTAGTAAGATTGGGATTTGTGTTGCCTCCAATATCGAGGGTGCAGCGCTGAACTCTTGCATTATTAATATTACGAAGAACAATGCTGGTTTGATTATCAATAAAATTTGATTTCCAAATGGTAACTGGCTCGTTGCGCGAAATACGATACGCCTCAACACCCTGCCTGAAATTATAGAAGGTGCAATTAGCTAGATGAAAACCTCCATCACGAGATTTAATTCCGCGGCTTGATAAAAGATTAAGTGACGGATCAATATTAAATGTGCAATTATTAAAATTAATTCCATTGCAATTATTTATGGTTACATTAAATGGTGGTGCCGCAAAAGGATAAAAATCATTAGTCGTAAATGTGCAGTTATAAAAA
>JANNXV010000232.1:0-4672 GCA_031409815.1 Bacteroidota bacterium | reverse complement strand
CTATCATCTTGCCAATGATTCACTTGAATTAAATAATTTGCTCACAGTAACTTTGTCAACCACCGACATTGTCAACTACAATTATTTATGCAATGAATTAACTAATCTTATTGGCATCGGAAATTTTTGCACTGCACCTGTTGGAATAAATCAAATAGCAAATACGTTTGATGAAGTGTCAACATATCCAAATCCATTTAATTCCCATATCTATTTGAATTCAGAATCAGCTATTGAAAATTGTGAACTCATTAATTGCATTGGAGAAATAATTTACTCAGGCAATAAAATTGAGTTGCAGGATTTTTCAGGATTGAATGAAGGGATCTATCTTTTAAGAATAAGCGATGCTTCAAAAAGCAGAATCATGAAATTAGTTAAGCAATAATATTTATGAAGCTATTTGCTTTTACTGTAGTAATTCTTTCTTTTCAAACGGCCTTTGCTCAAACAAATGTTGATTACCATCTAAAGTTTTATCCGGTATTTAATAAATCAAACCTGGTTTTGAATACTGAATACTACCAAATAAATAATAATGACAGCATCCAATTTGAAACATTAAAATTTTATATTTCCGAAATCGAATTTTTAAATAATGATAAAACAGTTTGGAAAGAAAAAAACAGCTTTCACCTTCTGAATGCTACTGAAACTAAAACTTTATTGATAGAGCTGAATTTAAAACAGAAAATTAATTTCAATCAGATAAAATTCAATTTAGGTATTGACAGTGCAACCAATGTTTCGGGTGCAATGGGTGGTGACTTAGACCCCACAAATGGAATGTATTGGACTTGGCAGAGTGGTTACATCAATTTTAAATTAGAAGGCAAAAGCAATCTGTGTAAGACAAGAAACAATGAATTTCAATTTCATTTGGGTGGTTATCTTTATCAAGACTATGCCATGCAAACATTAATGCTAAATGTATCTGCAAATGAAAAAACTGAAATACTTTTTGATTTAGATAAATTAATTTCCGAAATGGATTTATCGAAACAAAACCAATTAATGTCACCAGGTAAAGAAGCGGTTTTACTTTCGGAAAAAGTGGCAAAATGTTTTAGCATAAAGCAACCATGAAGAAATATTTTGCGCTAATAGCATTCACTTTTTTATTGGTTACTTCTTTTAAATTGATTTCTGAAAAACTATTTACGGTTCCTGAAAACTTTCCTCCACCTCAATATGATTTTTCAAAGAACCCCTTAACAACAGATAAAGTAATGTTAGGTCGTGCGTTATTTTACGACCCGATTCTTTCTCGTGATTCTACCATCTCCTGCTCAAGTTGTCATTCACCATTTACTGCCTTTGCCCATGTTGATCATGCGTTGAGCCATGGCATTGAGAACAGAATTGGCACGCGGAATGCTCCGGCACTGATGAATCTTGCCTGGCAAAAAACATTTATGTGGGACGGAGCAATCAATCATCTCGACATGCAACCATTAGCACCCATCAGTAACAAAGATGAAATGGATGAAAAAACCGAACGAGTGATTGCAAAGGTTCAACATTCAAAAATCTATCCCACCTTATTTTACAAAGCGTTTGGCGACAGCATTATTTCCGGTGAACATGCATTAAAAGCGATTTCACAATTTCTGCTGACAGTAATAAGCGCAAATTCAAAATACGATAGTGTGATGCGAAAACTAACAGCATTCAATGCGCAGGAAAAAAATGGTTACAAATTATTTCAGCAAAATTGCTCCTCGTGTCATACAGAACCATTATTTACCAATCTCGAATTTAAAAACAGCGGCTTACCTCTTGACACCACACTTAACGATTATGGCAGGATGAAAGTGACACACAACGTTGCTGATTCACTAAAGTTTAAAGTACCCACTCTTCGTAACATAGAATTCACCTATCCATATATGCACGATGGACGTTTTAAAAGATTAGCAGAAGTTGTGAATCATTATACTTCAGGTATTGAGCAAAGCAAGACGCTAGCTAAAGAATTACAAAAGCCTATCGATTTATCTTGCAATCAAAAGGTGGATCTGATTGCCTTTTTATTAACGCTTACCGATAAAGAGTTTCTATTTAATCCTAAATACGCTTATCCAAAAAATATTTTTATGCCATCAGCGCAAGTAAAAAAATAAGAAGTCATCTAATAGTATATATAAATCCAAAATAAATATGTTTGTCAATATGAAAAAAATTATTCTCTTGTTCGCGTTTGCAATCAATTACATTTCTGCGAATGCTCAAACCAATCCAATCATTTCTGCGTGGTTGCAAAACACAACCGGCATTATGGGGCGTCATTATGTAGCGGGTAATTCTACTCCGATTATTGGAACTGATTCAGCTAATGTGCAAACTGTTTTGTATTCGACCACTTGGTCATACATCAGAACCAAAGGGATACCTGCCTACATAACAGGTCCGTTTTTAGATGGCAATCCTTCCATTGCCACCAATCAAAATGCTATTTTCAAATTTCCGTTAACACCTGCCCAAAACACGGGTACACCAACAAATACTACTGGTGGCAATATTGGAGTCTTTATCAATGGTGTGGCATTGTTTGATTATCGTGATGGGGTAGCATGGAATACAGCAACCAATGCGCTTTGCGGTGGACCAGGTAATCCAACTTGTCCGGGTGGCATGGGTGCAAGCATGCCATGGAACAGAGATGCAATTCCTGCAGAGAGAATTGGTTTTGATTGTGCAAAAGGACATCCTGCAATGGGTAATTATCATCATCATCAAAATCCAAGTGCTTTCAACCTGGACCTAAATGTGATTTCAACTGTTTGTAATTTATATGCTGCAGATGGGTTATATGCAATAGACAGCACAATGCACTCGCCTCTGATCGGTTTTGCTTATGATGGATTTCCTATCTATGGAGCTTATGGTTATCAAAACACAAACGGTTCAGGAAACATTGTTAGGATTAAATCAGGTTATCAATTAAGGAACATAACCGTTAGGACACATTGGGCTGATGGCACTGATGTAGATGATGGCCCGGCAGTGAGTACAACCTATCCTTTAGGTTATTTCAGAGAGGATTATGAATACATTTCACATCCCGGACAAACAGATTACCTTGACGAACACAATGGAAGATTTTGCATAACAACTGAATATCCGAATGGCATCTATTGTTATTTCGCTACAGTTGATGCTAATTGGAATTCTGCTTATCCCTATATCGTTGGCCCTACATTTTATGGCGTAAAAACAGCCGCAAAGGTTAACACCATAACAGGACCAGTCACCATTTACACTCCTGGAACAGTTGGCATCGCTGAAAACGAAACAAAAGATTTAAACGTAAATATATTCCCAGTGCCTGCAAGTGATTTGGTGGTTATTCAATCCAACCAATTAACAAAAGAAGATATGGAAATCTACATGTATGATATGACCGGAAAACTAATTGATAAAACAATTTTGTATCAAGGTAGTACCATTGCTTATTTTGATACACGAACAATTTACAGTGGAGAATATATTCTAAAAGTAACGGATGGAAAAACAGTTTTAAATAAGAAAATAGCTGTTGTAAAATAATCTCAGGCTTACGTAAGATTGGTACATTGGCGGCAGAGTACGAAAACCGAGATTCTGCCGAGATAAAAGTATTATTTTAGTTTCCCAACCAATATATTAATTCCCAATCCTGTTTCAGGGTGTTCTTTGTAATTTTCAAAAATAAACAATTCAACTCCTACATGTTGCCAATGGTACACGCAACTTAACTGTGAATGCAGTCCAAAGTAATTTGATTTCTTATCGTTGTAAACTGGACCCTCATAGCCAAACCAACTTGAATGTGCCATGCCCAGATATTCTGCCCTGTAATTTTGTTCACCATAACTTAGCCCGCAAAAAACATTCATTCTGATTTTTCCATTATCGAAAATTTGATAACCAGGAAGCAGCGAAATATTAGCAACACTTACCAAGGTGTTTTCAGAAGGACTGTAGCCATGACCATTGCCATTAACACCGTTCATCGAAACAGAAATATAAGTGATTGCTTTAATTTGAATTCTATTTTTTAAGGAGTAACAGAGGGATGTATTTAATCCAAACATCGTTCTTGAATTTGTTATATACGTTATATGAGGTCCAATACCCCAGCAAAACATGTTTTTGGAAATACCCTGAACGTGAAAAACAAGGAGGCAAATGGTTAAAAAGAATTTTGATTTCACTTTTTTGTATTTATCAAATATAGGTTATTAATCCCATACCTGATCCTATTATCTCTTAACCAGTATTTCTAAGTCCTAGTAGAATTTCCTTTTATGAACTCTGCCGCATAATTTTTAACAACACCAAACATAAAAATTTAATAACTGTGATCTTCGTCCAAACTTTTCTGCGTACTCATATATAGTTTCTTCCTGAATGACATAGCGAGAATGATGTGCGTACAAAACTGTAAACTGTAAACCTTCTAAATCCTCGTTGCCATCAGCAAATTCAAATCCCTGAAAGGCATTTTGCAAACATCCGCCACGTATTTGTGAGTGACAGTACCACGATATAAATAGGCTGCGTTGCGGATGTATTTGTCGCGCCAAAGCAAAGCATCCATTCCTCCTTCATCACTCATATTTAAAAGCATGGGAGTAAAAATATTACTCAATGCATAGGAGGCAGTTCGTGCCACGCGGCTTGCTATATT
>JANNXV010000231.1:0-17488 GCA_031409815.1 Bacteroidota bacterium | reverse complement strand
TTCTAAAACTGTCTTCCATCATTTGTACAGCACTCAACTCTTTGTATATATATTATGTGTACATTGAGTTGTTTCAAGACACACACGAAGAAGGGATTAAAGAAGTTTTAAAAAGAAGGGATTAGATGCACCACTGTTCGTATTACCACCACTGTTTGTTAGAAGCACTACTGTTTGATTACCGAACAAAGCCCTTCTTTTTAAAATTTCTTTTAATCTTATGTTATCTGCTGCTCTGCTGTCCGTCCGAAGATGTGTCGTTGGCGAAAACACTCTTTCATTTTTTTTTCGGGTTGGCTTTTCGTGTGGGGCAAAAAAAATAAAAGTGTGTTTTGTGCGGTGGCAAAAAGAATTTCAAAATTTTTTCGTGCGGTGGCAAAAAAAATTAAATCACGAAGCGTTGCCTGTCCGTTCAAAGCGGTGTCGGTTGTTGTCCATGTATTTCTAAACTGTTCGTTCAAAGCTGTAAAGTTTCAAGTTTGCAGGGTGCTAATAGAGTTCTGACTAACGTAAAGAATCACAATTAAAAATCAAGTAGTTGCAATTCCAAGTTCATCATTAGTCAAGGCGAATTTATGGATTTGTTTTTTGATTTGTTTTACGATTCCGAGTTTTCTTTTTTGGTCAAGGAAAAGATATTGTTCGGGATTGATGTAAGGAACTTTTTTGATTACCATGTTCCAAATAATAACAGCAAGTTTACGAGCAGTTGCACTGATGGCAGACACTCTTCCTTTTCTATAATTTATTCTTTTAAAAAAATCGGAGAGTGGAGTAGAGTCTTTTAAATTGCCGATTGCATTGGCTGCATTTCGCAATGCAATTTTTAAACGATTACTTCCTTTAGGAATTTTGTGGCTCAACACTTTTCCACCACTAATTTTATTGTTTGGCGAAAGCCGCAGCCAACTTGCAAAATGTTTTGCCGATGGAAATTTTTTAATTCCATCTACACCCACTTCGCTGATTAAGGAGAGGATTGTTGAATGACTCACCCCTTCAATTGCCAGCAAATCCACACCTTCAAACATTTGATAACTCATCAAGTTGATGTCAATATTTTTGGGAGTGTTTTTTGTGATTCGCTTATGTGGTTTTTTATCAATGTGATGTTGTCTTTTATCATCATCATTATTGATTTGCTCATTCAACATTTTTTCAATTTCTGCATCACACAATTTAATTTTAGTTTGGTAAAGATTATACATCTCTAACTCTTGTTGCAATGCAAACAGGAAATCTTTTCTGCCATTACTCTGCAATGCTTTTGCAATTTCTTCTTCCGATTTTTTGCAATTAGTGTTTCGTAGCGAAGCTAATTTTTCAGGATTAATTTCACCGTTCGTGTTAGCACTGTGCGTTTGGGTTTTTAATTTTTTTTTTTGAGGGTGGGAGAAATTTTTTAATTCATTTTTTTTCTTGGGTGGAAGATTGCAAGCTCTTTTTATTTTTTTCTGCGTTGGCTTTTTGCGCGTTGGCAAAAAATAAAATGTGCTTGCAATGTGCGTTGGCTAAAACTCCATATAATATTTTCCGTTTTGCATTTTGTAAAAAGTAATCTTGTTATTTCCGTAGTCAAGCAATGTGTCGTTAGTAACAGGTGTCAGTGGTGTTAACACTTCTGCCTTTTGAAGTTTTCCTTTCAGCCACATTCCAAATATTTGCAAACTATTTTTTGAACGAATGTTTTTGTTGTAGTCGCCTTGTGTTCGCATAGGAATAATATAACCGTCATCTGTGTAAGCATCAAAATCGCCTTTGGGGTAAAGTGGATTAGAGGTGAGTCCAACATTTGCAATCAATTCAATTTCATACCACGGTCTTGGTGTTACAATTCCTGACTTGGAGTTTAATCTTCCTTTACCGAAGTAAACATTCAAACTTGATTTTTCTTTTTCAGCAACTCTTTCAAGCGGAAAAACAAATCTTGGAAGTTTCGCAACATCAACTGAATTTGGGTCATACCGTTTCAAAGCGTCAAGAGAATCAAGAGCAACTTTCTTTTTGTATTTATTAGTTCCAGGAACAACAATGTCCGCTTTGAGAATTGATATTGCACTTTCAGTTGAGAATAGATAATGCAGAAACTTTTTTACTTTGAGTTTGGTGTTGTTTTCATTTACTGAAATTGTGCACTCAATATTTCCAGATGTTCCGCTTGTTGAGAAGTTTGATGAACCAACAAAAATGTTTTCTCCTTCTGCATTGTCAAACTGATAAACTTTACCGTGATACCTTCTTGTATAGGTTACATACACTCCTGAATTTTTGTTGCATTTGTTCAAGTCGTAACAAAGTGAATTGAGTGAATCAAGTTTTTGTTGGCTTAGTCCTTCGTAAAAAGCCATGCCTAACAAAAGTTTTGCTGTGCCTCCCTTCTTTGCAACTTTGATAAAATCAGTTTTGAATTCATCAATGATGTCAACAGAAGAATAGCCAGTTGCTACAAAAATGTTTGTGGAATTTTTAAATTCTTGTTTGAGAACTGATTTAAAGTTGCCTCCGAAATGTTCTGTGTTAGTATACATTTTCTATGTGCTTGAGTAAATAATTTTTTATCTGCTTTGCGAAAACTTGTATGCCAACTGGTGCAACTGAATTTCCAATTTGCCTTCTTACATCTGTTATTGAACCAACAAAAATAAAATCGTCAGGATAGCCAAACAATCTTGCTCTTTCTCGGTTTGTCAATGGTCTTGGCTCATCAAAATGATAACCCCAAGTTCCTCCGCCTCCAGCAGCAATAATTGTAGTTGAAGGTTTTTCAGGATGCAATCTTCTGTAAACATGGCTAATCATTCCTTTCACATAATGCGGAGAAGATTTTGGAATGTCTGAAAAATTTCCGCCTGCGGGAATTAGTTTCAACTTCTCCTTTGTTGATGGCTGAATGTTTTGATGCTCGTTATTATATTTTACCTTCTCAACTCCTTCCAATGCTTTTCCCGCTGATACATAATTTTGAGGAGTATGAGTTCTTGCAGGGATTACAAATTTCTCTTTCAAATCTTTTCTTGTTCCGATTATTAAAACGCGCTGTCTTAATTGTGGAGTTCCGTAGTCCGCAAAGTTTATGAGATTAACAGAAATATCGTAGCCATATTTTCCTCTTGTAGAAAAGTCCTCAACGATTTGTTTGATTGCTTTTCCATTGTTCGCTGATAAAATTCCTTTTACATTTTCTGCAATAAATAATTTAGGATTTTTCTGTTCAACTATTTCAACAAAGTTTCTGTAAAGGTTTCCTCTTTCTGTGTTGATGCCTCCGCGTTTCCAGATTACAGAAAAATCTTGACAAGGAAAACCGCCAAGTAAAATGTCACTCTTTGGAATTGAGTTGTAATTTATTTTTGTGATGTCACCTGCAACAATATGCTCTCCGATATTTCTGCGATAAGTTTCACACGCAACTGGGTCAATGTCGTTTGCCCAAAGAATTTTAAAACCCTCTTTGAAAAAACCTAAATCCATTCCGCCACAACCAGTAAAAAGAGAAACAACTGTCAATGGATTTTTTGTTGCACCGTTTCTTGGAGTGAAACTAAATCGTTTTCTCAATCTGAAAATCTCCAACTGTGGTTCTTCAACTTTTGAAACTAATTCGGTATCCTTTGCCTTCGCATAGTATTTTATTTTTTCCTCGGCAACTTTCAAAACGGATTTACTGCAAGTTTCATCCTGTAATTCGTAAGCAATTTTGTCACTTAAAAATGTTACCAATAATTCTTCGTGTTCCTTTTTGAAAAATCCCGAAAGTGTTTTAACCATTTCTCGGCTTGCCTTTCTTTCGCCTTTTTCAATCTTGCTCAAAGTGGAAGTGTCAATCTCTAAAACTTCTGCAACCTTTCTTAATGGGAGTTCTCTATTAACTCTTAACTCCTTGATTAGTTCTCCGAATTTTGTTTTGTTGTTCATAGAATTATGCTTTGGACAATTTTTGTCAAAGGTAAGCGCAAATTTTTTTCGTGATGGGTTTACTTGTAAAATTTTATCAACAATCGTAAAATAAAAATTGTCCTACGAAGCGGAAAAGCGTGGAAGAAAACACTCTTTCATTTTTTTTCTGCGTTGGGTTTTTGTGGGTGGCAAAAAAATGAAAGTGTGTTTTGTGTGTGGGCAAAAAAAATGAATTAAAAAATTTGAGCGTTGGCAAAAAAAAATTAAAAACGAAGCGGTGGCTGCCTGTTCAAAGCGGTGTCGGTTGTTGTCCAAGTTGTTCTAAAAATGTTCAATCAATGCTACAAAGTTTCAAGTTAGCACTGTCGCCAAAGAATGGCAGATAACATCTAAATATAAGAAGGTTTTTACTCAAAACCTTCCGAATATTTTCCAAATATAGCAGATTTCGGAAGGTTGTAGTAAATATTCGGAAGGTTATAATTTATCTAACGGGCTTTGTATTTTGCTTATATGTTGCTTACTAACATGGGTATAAATCATGGTTGTTTTTAGGCTATTATGGCCAAGCAGTTGTTTTATACTCATTATGTCGGTGCCGCCTTCCAAAAGGTGAGTTGCAAAACTATGTCGCATGGCATGTATGCTGCCTTTCTTTTTTATCCCTGCTTTTTGCTTACAATCTTTAATTACAAGTGATATGCTGCGTGCTGTGTATTGACCGCCATACTGCCCTTCAAACATCCATTCCCTTGGCTCAAACTTCTTATAATAGGCACGAAGCATTATTAATAATTTCTCACTCAACATCACTTGTCTATCCTTTTTTCCTTTGGCTTGTCGCAGAGTAATCACCATACGCTTGCTGTCAACATCTGCAATTTTTAAATTCACTATTTCACTCACTCTAAGGCCTCCTGCATAAGCTAAACATATTATGCACTTATGCTTTAAGTTATCAGTGGCTTTAATAATAGCCAATATTTCCGTTTCGTCAAAAACGGTGGGCAGGGTATCCGGTTTTTTAGCCCTTGGCAAATCATAAACTTCGGTAGGCCGGTTTAATAGTTTTTCATAAAAAAATTTGATGGCGTTTATCAGTTGATTTTGTGTGGTGGCGCTCCAGTGGTTCGAGTTCCGGTAGCTTAACATAAAATCCAGTATCTCGTTTTTGGTGATTGCCGATGGCTTTCGATCGGGAAAATGTTGAAGAAATACCAGAAACCAGTTACGGTAATTACTAATAGTGTTGGGGCTATAGTTTTTTAACCGCAACAAGGCAATGTAAGCATCTAATGCCAATTGATGCCAGTGACAATGCGGCCTTGGTTTGATGCTTGTTAGCCGATAGGGTACTAATGGTTCTTGCAGCACCAGGGCAGATGGGTAAGTAGCGAATGATTGCATTACGGTCAAATTTAGGAGCGTAAGGTAATTGAATAATCCATTAAAGTCAATAGCAGCTTTTAAGTTAATAAATTTTCTGGCAAAAGCGCGAGTATTGATTAGAAATAATGAACAAGAATTTAAACATGATGAAAATAAACTTTTGCAGTTTTGAAAAAGGAAGACCAGCGCAGGGTATTACTAAGGACTTGAAATAAACGGACCTAACTCATAAACGGGAAAGTATTTTGTATCTGTGTTTGGTATTGATTAGCTCTATCGCAAATTAAAAAACCTTAAGGAAATTAATTTGCCTTAAATAACTTTTTTGCCTTGCTCCAGCTTAACAAATTATGCTCATCTATTCGCTTTGATTGAATTTTCGAAGAAAATGCTTTCGATTGTTTCATTGCTTCCAGATGGGTTCCGTTGCGATAAAAATTAGTAATGTCGTTTTCATTTGCCCACAAGGTCATTGTATACCATACTTTAAAATTCCAACTGCCCGAAATTTTGTGTGCTTTACAATTTGATTGTTTCAACTCTTTTATAATTTGTCCGTTAAACTTAAAAAAGGCCAACAACTTAAAATATGATTTTAATTCAATTTTAGTGATAGATACAATCATCGTTTTCTTTGCTTTGTAATACTTAACTCTTCAACAAGCGAATGTAGTTCTTTAATGCTGCGCTATGCAATCAAAAGTAAAATGTAACTTTAAAATGTAAGCAATTGATGCTGCCAAAAGATTTTATTTTAAGGCATCATAAAAAACCTGCATTATGCGGGTGCGTATGTTCGACTTTGCCAGCTTATTGTTTTCGGCCGATGGATACACACGGTTCGATAGAAAAATATATACCAATTTGTTTTTAGGATCGGCCCAGGCGCAGGTACCCGTAAAACCGGTATGTCCAAAAGTTAATTGCGATGCATCAATAGCTGTTGGGCCATTGCTGCTCGCCTTTATTTCGGGTTTATCAAATATCACTCCCCTCCTGTTTTCTGTGTTGGCAAAAGCTGTTTGTGTAAACAAATCAACGGTTTCTTTTTTGATCAATTGCTTGCCACCATACTCGCCACCGTTCAAAAGCATTTGCATTATCACAGCCAGGCTTTGTGCCGAACTAAATATGCCTGCATGTCCTCCAACACCTCCCAACATGGCAGCGGCAGGATCGTGCACATAACCCTGCACTAACTGATGCCGAAACACGGTATCCAATTCAGTTGGTACAATTTGCGATCGGTCAAATCGCTGTAGCGGATGATACAAGGTTTGACTCAATCCTAATGGCTCAAAAAAGTTTTGTTCTACATATTGGTCGAGCGGCTGGCCCGTTATTTTTTCAATGATGTGTTGCATAATAATCATACCCAAATCAGAGTACACATACTTGCCGCTTTTTTCTAATGGCGATGCAATAATGGTGGCCCAAATCGAATCGGCATAATCATG
This sequence comes from Bacteroidota bacterium, assembly GCA_031409815.1. Classification (GTDB taxonomy): domain Bacteria; phylum Bacteroidota; class Bacteroidia; order AKYH767-A; family OLB10; genus JANLUX01. The sequence continues at coordinate 10,745 of JANNXV010000231.1, read as the reverse complement.
TCGCATCCATACACTATCAGCCACCTGCAAACTATATGTACTATCAGCTGTAGCGCTATACCATTTACTTTTTGTTCCATCGGTGGTAATGGTACTTTTATAAAACGGAATCCAAGATTTTAATCCCGCCTGATGTGCCAGCATATCGCGAAGCACAATATCTTTTTTATTCGACTTTTTTAACTCTGGCAGGTATTTGGAAATCTTTGCATTCAAATCAATTTTATGTTTATCAAAAAGCAACATGGTGGCCAATGCGGTGCCTGCAATTTTGCTTACTGATGCAATATCATACAAATGATTATTGGTAATAGCCACTGTATCGGTATAAGTTCCAAAGCCAAACGATCGGTTGTAAAACACCTTTCCATCTTTTGCCGCCACTATCTGGCATCCCGGAAATATGGAATCTGCTATAGCGTGTTTTACAATCGTATCAATACCCGTCAATGCCGAAGGCCAACTACCTATCTCTTGTGGCAAGGTATATTTAAAATTGCTTAAGGTAGCAATAGGGTCTCCATCGCAACGGTTAAACTCCTTAGTGGGCGACACCGGCAATTTTCCTGTTGTAGTGATGGCGCCAAATAAACATTGTGCAGTTAAGTACTGCGGCAAATGGGTGTCTTCGTAGGATAATGTAACCGCATCGTAGTCTTTAAGCTTAGTAAACTTGCCCAACACATAACTATTTCCAAACACACAGCAAACCGCTCCTTTTAAATCAGCAATGGCCTGCACTGTATTAAACATACCCGGCAACACGTTAAAGTTTCGGCCGGCATTAGTACTGGTGTTGTGGGTACTCACAATCACATGGTCGTAGTTACGCAGCACTTTCATTATGCTATCGGTTTCTTCTTTAGGGGCAGTGTTCTTTATGCTGTAACAATCAACCCTGGCATATTGCTTTAGGGTTTGTTGAAACAGATTATTCAGGTTATCATTAATCACGATGGATGCAATGGTTTCGCCATGTTTTATTTTTAAGGGTAACGTGTGATTTTTGTTAACCAGCGTGGTTATCGATTGCTCATACATTTTGTAATTTTTCCATTCTGCCTCAGGGGTATTTAGATCCCTTACAAGATTGGTGGTATCTACTAATTGCAAGTGGTTTAGCCCAACAAAATATTTAGCCATCAATATCTTTTTTACCTTGGCATCAATATCGGCTTGTAGCAACACACTGTCTTGTATGGCATGATGGATGGCATCAATTGCAGCCGGAATATTTTCAGAATAAAGCAGTATATCATTACCCGCCATCAATGCTTTTACCTCTAATGCACCCGGGGCATTATTGATGGTAACGCCTTTCATGTTTAACGCATCAGTAAATACCAGTCCACTAAACCCAAGTCGTGTTTTCAACAGGTCGGTGGTAATGCTTCGAGATAAGGTCGATGCCAAATCAGGTGTAGAATCAAATGCAGGTACATATAAATGTGCCACCATCACACTGGCCACTTTTGCATTAATCAAAGCTTTAAAAGGATAAAGTTCTACACTATCCATTTCTTCGGCATTCTGGTTAATAACCGGCAAACCAAAATGCGAATCGGTTGCAGTGTTACCGTGTCCGGGAAAGTGTTTGGCACAAGCCAAAATACCATTGTCCTGCATTCCTTGCATACACATCAGGCCCATGCGTGCCACCAATTTTTTATTTTCACCAAACGAACGGCTATTGATAACCGGATTCAACGGATTGTTATTGATATCTACATCCGGTGCAAAGTTTACATGTATACCCATGCGCTTGCATTGACGGCCTATTTCTTCTCCCATCCAATAAGCAGTACTGTCGTTTCGGGTGGCACCCAAAGTCATTTGTCGCGGAAAACGAATCGTACTATCCAGTCGCATGCTTATGCCCCATTCGGCATCCATGCCAATCAATAAAGGAAGTTTTGAAATCTGCTGATAATAATTGGTAAGCAAAGCTTCTCTGATAGGTCCACCCTGAAAAAATATTAAACCACCAATATGGTATTGCTCAATCAGGTTGCGGATAAAACTAACATGTGCCGAATCTTTATTTGAAAAAGCATCCACCATAAATAGCTGACCTATCTTTTCATCATAACTCATTTTCGAAAGCACCGAATCGGCCCAGGCTTTACTCGCAGGCGATTCATAAATGGGTTGTGCTTTAACACCTAAAGTAATGCATAAAAAAGCCAGTAAACAAATAAAACGTAAACGCATTTTCAACTATTTTGATCTACCACAATACTACCGTAAATGATACTGCTTATGCCGAAAAATAACAATGGTTTAAACAAAAGTTATTCGCACTATTTTGTTAATTCAAATAAACAAAAAAAGCTGCCCTCCTTAATGGAGAACAGCTTTTTAACCAGTATTAATTACTAGAAATTAATCTTTAATAAACTTAACAGTTCTTGAACTTGAATTGGTTCTAACATTCACCAAATAAGAACCTGATACCAATGATCTAACATTTAATTCAGTCATATTGGCTCCATTCTGAGCAGTTATGGTAGTGCTTTGAATGGTACGTCCTAAATAATTTGTAATTGAAATCACTGCATCACTACTTTCGTTGGTTGTAAATTCAACTTTTACCGTGTTATGCGCTGGTGATGGATAAACCATAATCGAAGCATTTTTGCCCGGAAGGTTCTCTGTAATTCCAACCCCTGTTAGCTTAGTAACTAATAAGCAATATTGACCATCCGAAAGCGTACCGTTAAAATTAAATCCATCAATCATAATATAATAAACGGTTCCACTAACGGTATTAAAAATTGGAAATCCTGACTCATAAGTTACACCACCCGGAGCAATATCTTCGTTGCATGAATCTTCTACTAAGCTACCGCATGAACCAGTATAAATCGACATTTGGGTATCTCCATCATCTATATAATTGGTAACACCGCTACAATTTGCTGTCTCAATTTTATAGCTAAGACCGGTTCCTGTAAATTTAAACCACATGGTATTATCTAATTTCAACGAATCGTCAGCTGATCCGGAACCATCAGGTTCACCATAGCAGCTATATCCTGTTAATGGATCTAAATTTGAATGGGTAGCTGTAGTATTGTCAAAAATACCTGCACTTACTGCAACTCCCGGTGCACCTGCAAAAGCGGCATTAATAACAACAGCCCCTGTACACTCATCATTAACCGGTGGAGGCACGCAATTACTGATATTTACCATAACTGATGTACCGGTATAAGTACAACCAGTGTCAAGCGTAAGATCTTCTAAAAATGTTGGAGGAGGATTAGCAGATGTTGCATTTCCAAAAACAACCGGTGTCCAGTAATAATTTCCGTAAGGAAGTGTACTTCCAATAAAAGCGCCATCATTCGGGAACAATAAAGTGCCGGATGCAGGGCCACCTACATTAAAACTATAGCTGGTAACAAACGATGGGTCGTTTAAGGGATCATTGTTTCCACTAATATCTGCTGATGAAATAACCCAGGCAAATCCTGAATAATCACCGGGAGTTGGAGCAACCACACCACTAATGCTGAATCTGGCAGTATCTCCGGCACAAACCACTGCATTAGCAACGGTTGCATTTCCGGCAGAAATTGATACATCGCCACAAGCCACAACAGAAAACTTGTAAACACCACCCACAGTGCTAGTAGAACTAAAACCACCTGCCCACATCGTATTTGAATCAACAATTCCCAAGGCTGTGCGTTGATCATTGGTTTCAATGGTAGTCCAATTAAGTCCACCATCATTACTGTATGATGAACCTACAAATCCTGCTAATGAACCGGTACTTACCAAGCGAGCAGCAGTACCCGGAACATATTTTACATCAGCACCAAAAAAATCGCCATTGGCAAATGCAGTTACCCAGGTAGCTCCACTATCATTGGTGGTTTGGAATAGTACATTCGATCCTGAAGCATCATAAAATCTGATAATACCATTGGCTTCACTATAAAAACAAATATCAAATTGGTCGCCAACGTTCATACCTGTTGTACTAACCGACCATGTTAATCCCTTATCTGTTGAGTGAAAAACTCTTCCCGCATCAGTAGTAAACCATGCAGAGTTTCCAAAAAACGAAGCATGATCAACAATACCGAATTCATTTGCTAAAGAAGCAGGAGCAGTAGCTGCTGTCCAGGTAGCGCCACCATCAGCGGTAGTGTAAATTTCAAACGCATTGGCTGGAGTTGGGTCACCCATCACCATACCTTCGTTAGCATTCCAAAAATGAACCACATTTGGAAACGAAGTATTGGCATTAGCAAAAATTACACCTGCACCTTGCTGAGCCCACGTTGCTCCACCATCAGCAGTATGCCAAATACCACCTCCACCACCATTAGCGTTATAAAAAGCAGCCCATGCATTTTGCGCATCAACCGCTGAAATCATCGACCAATTGTTTGAAACAGGAGCTGGCACAACTCCGGGTGTCCAGGTAACACCACCATCAGTTGTGCGAGAAAAATCACGCTTGTTAGCGGTTCCGCCCGAACCATCATAAGTCGAAATCCAAGCTGTGTTGGCATCAACAACACTAATGTTTCTTACACCAACTGATGTAGCACTGAATCCAGTTGCCTGGCTAACCCAAACCTGGGCATTAGCACCCAAATACAGAGTGCTCAGAATTAAAAATAGTAATAATTTTTTCATTGTGATTTGTTTTTGTTTTAGAATTTTAAATGGAGATTTGAATTGTTATGTTTTCGAATTTTAGAATAGTAAAATCAATTGCGGGCGCAAATTTATCCATTATGATGATAAATAACACAAAAACATTAACAAATGGCAAAATCAATCGTATATATTTGCCCGAGGCCCATAAAATTTAAACTGTATTGTGAAGTACGTCATACTTATTCCTTGTTTTAATGATTGGGAAGCTTTAAGCCTTTTAATCAAAACTATTCGAAAGGTTACTAATGCTGCTTTGTTTGATCAGTTGCAGTTTATTATTGTGGATGATTGTTCTACATTGCCGGCTGATCAGTTTAAATTAAGCGAAGCTCCCGTGCAGATCATTCATCTCAATCGCAACATTGGTCATCAAAGAGCAATAGCCATTGGTTTATCCTATATACATTTCAATGTTGAATTTGATCATGTAATAGTGATGGACTCTGATGGAGAAGATAAAGCCGAACACATTGCAGAATTGGTTAATTCCAAATATGCTAAAGACAGCATTGTGTTTGCACAAAGAACCAAAAGACAGGAAGGACCCGTTTTTGGATTCTTCTATCGCATTTATAAAACCATTTTCAGATTGTTAACCGGAAAGAAAATAGAGTTCGGTAATTTCTGTATTATACCCTACCGGTTACTAAAAAACATAGTTTTTGTTTCTGAGATTTGGAATCACTTTTCGGGTGGTGTTATCCGAAGCAAGGTTCAATATGCAAGCATTCCGCTCGATCGCGGCAAGCGACTGGCAGGAACATCCAAGATGAATTTCACCTCGTTAATTATTCATGGTATGAGCGCTATTTCGGTGCATATCGATACTGTTGCTGTGCGTTTATTAATATTCTCAATCACCATGATTCTTTCGGCTTTCATTGGAATTTTAGTGGTTTCGGGTATCCGATTGTTTACTCCTTTTGCCATACCCGGTTGGGCCAGTTATCTGGTGCTTGCCTTTGCTATATTATTATTTCAGGCATTTTTAATTTCCTTGTTTTTGGTGTTCACGGTGCTTACGTATCGCACACAAAAACATTTTATTCCTGCTATTGAATACAAAAACTTTATTGCTGAAGTAAAATCAATTTAAGTATGTCGGTCAAAAATTACATTGGCAATGAATTGGAATTGTTTGATAAAGCCAAAAACTGGAAAAGTTATTATGGTAACAAGATAATACCCCTATTGAAAGGCGATGTATTAGAAGTAGGTGCCGGAATTGGAGCTACCACAAAATCACTGTGTGATGGATCACAAAAAAAATGGGTTTGCCTCGAACCAGATCAGGCATTAGCCAGTCAAATACAAACTCGTCTACAAAAAAAGGAACTTCCCAATTGTTGCGAATTACGCATTGGTACACTCGAACAACAACCTGCTGATGAATTGTTTGATGCCATTATTTATATTGATGTAATTGAGCACATCGAAAATGATGCGGCAGAATTACAACGTGCTAAAAAACATTTGAAGAAAGGTGGCCATTTAATCATATTGGTTCCTGCTCATCAATGGTTGTATAGCCCATTTGACGAAGCCATTGGACATTTTAGAAGATACGATAAACAAATGTTGCGAAAAGCGGTTCCGCAAGATTTAAAACAACAAAAACTGGATTATTTAGATGGGGTTGGTTTAATGGCATCGGTAGCTAATAAATTGTTTTTAAAGCAATCGTATCCTACACAAAAGCAAGTTCTATTTTGGGATTCAACATTGGTTCCCTTATCTCGTTTTACCGATGTGATCAGTTTGAATATGGTCGGTAAATCTTTGCTTGGAATCTGGAGTAAAACCTGATTAAGAGATGAAATCCTATTTAAAAAATCTCCATCCGCTTCAGCTTAGTTTTTGGCTATTAACATTTGCGTTTGTTGCAGTGCTGTTACTTAGAATTATTTTGGTATTTTCATACATACCCGAAACCGGTGGTGTATCGGTAAATGTATTATTCAGCATTGTGAGAATGATGAATGGATACTCATTGTATTCCGATCCCCAGCTTCCTCCCTACCCCATTGCCCAATACATGCCGCTGCATTATGAAATTGTTTCAACTATTGGTAAAGTTTTGGGTTTGCAGTCAAACATTCATGCCATATCGGTTCTCAATCGTTCGTTGTGCCTTGCGTTTGACTTGTTGGTTTTTATTCCGGTTTATAAAATTTTGAATAAACAATTTAAAATTGAAAACAAACAACTTATTGCAGCCGTTTGCATGTGTATTTTTTTGATTCTTCCCAATCCCAATTATGGTCGGGTTGATAATTTGTATCTGTTGTCGTTTATGTGGAGCGTTTATTTCTTTTTGGCATTTATTTCAGATAATAACAATGCATCACGCAAATTGATTTATGCCGGCATTACAGTTTCCTTGGGTGTGCTTACCAAACAAAGTGGTTTATTTCTCTTAGCCGCAACTGGACTTTATCTGTTGTTTATTCATCGTAATTGGTCTGCAACCATACGATTCAGTTTAACTGTTATTTTTACTGGCGGATTGCTTTTTATGCTGATGGTGCAAAATAATTTTTATGCATTTTACCAAAACACGGTTCTAGGTTTGAATAATGGAATCAGCATTAACTGGTTTAACGAAGTAATAATAAAAACATTTTTTTTCAAAATGTACTTTTTTGTGGCTATCGGAATTGCACTTGCCTTTTTAACATTTATTGATTTCAAAAATGAACGTTTGCGTTACTTAGGATTTATTTCTTTAATCGTATTTAGCTGTTCGTTAGCTGCCAGCTTTAAATGGGGATCGAGTACCAATTACTTTACTGAGTTTCTTTCTGTCAGCTTTATTTTGGCTGCAATATATTTCTATTCATTCACCAATGAATCACAACCTTCATTGATTAGCAAACTATCATTGTTATTTATTACCCCCTTCTTTATCCTAACAGTTTTTAATGATAAAGGCTGGGGTCATTTATCTAATCTAAACAAATCCAGAAAATTATATTTTGAAACCGAATTGGTTTCAGATTATCTACAAACAAAACTTCTAAAAACCGATTTGGTTTTTACCGAATTTCATAAGGAAAATTTGTTAAACATTTTTCTAAACGAACACAGTCTGTTTCCTCAGCGCGAAATTGTATTGCACTGTACTTATCCTAAACACACCTTTAGCTACCTCGACTTTCAGCAACAAAATGAAAATGGTGCCATTAAATATTGGGTTGGAAAGAAAGATAAACAACCTACAACATTTTTAAATGTAGATTTTAATCATTTTGAACCTGATACTATTATTGCAGGGTTTTCAATTTTTCGCAAAAGTGCAGTAAAATAGCACCTATTTTTATCGTTAATTTTAACTAGAGCTATTGTTGAGATGTACTTCTACCTGATTACTATATTTCCCCTGCTAATAGTTTTATCATCAGCAATTAGTTGGTAGAAATACATTCCGCTCTTAACACCTTCTAATAAAATTTGTTGCTTGTCGGTTTGTACTAATATGCTTTTAATTTCTCTGCCGTTGATATCGGACATCACAAAATAAATTCCTTTAGTAGCAAGGGCTGTTGTTTCTAAGATCAAGTAATCGCTGGCAGGATTAGGATAAACTGAAATAGATGCTCCATTAATAAATTCATTAATTCCACTGCAAACCAAAAAGGTGACTTTTACAGTATCTCTGAATGAGCAACCATTTGAATCAGTTACCAGTACTTGATAAAATATTGCTGAAGCACCTCCACCGGAAGTTGATGCTATTATGGTTTGAGTAGTTGCACCAGTGGTCCATAAATAGGAATTATAACCACTACCTGCATTTAATATTACAGTTTGGGTATTGCAAATAGTGGTATCATTTCCAAAAATTACCGGATAACATTGTTCTACCAAAAAGTCATCCATCGAAAGATCGTTGCCATTTCCACCACCTACATTAGTAATCATTACAAAGTTGATTAAAGTTGTGGTTGGAGTAAATGTACCAGACTGATAATTACTCCAAGCTGGGCTGTAGCTAGGAATTAATGTATCAGTGTTGACAAGAACATTATTGCTGGCATCTAAGATTAAGATACGCACATCACATTGTGGCCCTGAAAATGTAGTGGTTAAGAAAGAGGATATCTTTAAAGGCATGCCAGGGCAAGCTGTAATTTGTCTTTTAAAAACGGTGTCACCCGCACAGGTTCCAGTTCCGCTAGTGCAATTCACAAAATTGAGATACAATGATCGAGCGCCACTATGAACAGCATACGTTTGTGGAATATTTGTATATACCGTTCCGGGTATTACGTAAGGACAAGCATTCAGGTATTCAAATCCATCAAATAATTGTGTACGCCAATTGCATTGACTTTTTGCATTGCTAGCAATTAGCTGTATAAAGATGACAATGGCAAATGTGAATAATGGTATATACTTTTTCATTTTTACATGTTATTTTTCAATTCCAATATTAAAGATTTTATCAATTAGTGTAAAAGTATTTTTTTTATTATTCTTCCATTGATTAAAAATCTTCAGCTGCTTGTTATAAACAAAGTCATTATATTTTTCAATTTTCTGTTTACAATACCCTTTTAGCTAGTGCCCCTCTTTTGATTTTTGTATTTTTGAACGCGTAATGCCAAAGCTCAATTGCCTTATCATTTCTTTAGTAGTTTGCTTGATTTCAATATCAGCAAAAGTGTATTCGCAAATTTCAATAAACGAAAAATTTGACCAACTCTTTCTCGGTGAAAATTTTGACAGCAGCAATACATTCTGGAGTACTGTTTCCAATTCCGATAACTTATTAATTGTGCAGGAAGGTGAATATATTATGCACCGAAAATCAACAGTATCCCCATTTGCAGTGATGGGTAATTTCTCCAATGATCTTACTGCTTTTAAATTGGTTACTTCGATCAAATTAGATAAAACATCAGCTGTTGATGGTAGTATTGGGCTTATATTTATGGCTCAGGCTGATGGCAAAGGAGGATTTATTTTTGAAATAAATAGAAACAGTTATCGACTAAGACAAATTGATGGCGGCAACTATAAATACATTTGTGGCAACTCAAAAACCGGGGGCTGGGTGGAATCAAGTTATGTTAAAGGATTAAATCTTCCTAACCTTATAGAAATAAGAACCTACAATCATAGTTATGATTTGCTGATCAATAATAATTACATTTTAAGTTTTACCGAGTCAGGTTATAATGCCGGAAGTTTTGGGTTTATTATTGGACCTGCGAGCAAGGGAAAAGCGGATTTCATGTATTTATTTACTACTTCAAAAGCAGTAAAAACCGAATCATCTTCTGATTCAAACAATAGTGTTAGTGGTCAAAACACTACTATGCCCGAAACCGATGTAATGGCTTTGGCTGAGTCAATCATTCTACTAAAAACGCAAATGAATAAGTTGTCGGAGGAAAATGATGATTTAAAACAAATCATACAAGCTATGCGTGGTGGTGAAAATGAAAATGAAAAGCAAAAAGAAAATTATAATAAGCAGCTAAAAGAATATGAAGCCAAGATAAAAATGTCGGCTACCTCTTATGATTCATTAGTAAAAGTAAACACCGATTTGCTACGATATAAAGAGATGGTAATGGGTAACGACAATGGAGATTTGGTGATTAACCTTAGTAAAAATCTGAAGAAAGAAAAAATCCTGAATGATGAGTTATTGAAATCGAACAAGGCACTTACCGATTCACTCTTGCAATTGAAGAACGAATTAAAAAATTCGAAAACAAAAAATACTGAATCAACAGTTAACAATCAAAAAGCTAAATCAGCCAGCGAAAATGATGCTGAGAAGAAACCAGAGAAGAAAGAATTTGTGCTACCGAAAGAAAATTAAATGCTTGCAAATAATCATATACTCAATTACCCAATTACCTTAATTACCTAAATAAACTCACTATGTCAGTACAAGCAGAAGTTCGAAAAATAACCACACACACATTGCTGGAAATGAAACGCAAAGGCGAAAAAATTTCTATGCTAACTGCATATGATTTCAGCCTGGCAGGAATTATTGACGATGCCGGTATTGATGTGATTTTAGTGGGCGACAGTGCCAGCAATGTAATGGC
>JANNXV010000230.1:0-16405 GCA_031409815.1 Bacteroidota bacterium | reverse complement strand
AACTAATTGAATTATTTCCTTTTTCAGTTATCTCCCAGTTCAGTGTATTATTATTTTTTAATACACTTCCCTGATAACCGCAAGCTATACCATTTAAACTAGTGTAATTAATAGCTGTAATGAATTCATCATTGCTTTTGGTTAGCTGCCAGCTTTCTCCACCATCATCTGTGAAAAGCATTGCACCATAGCCTCCGCAATATCCATGTATTGCATCTTTAAATTCTATGCTTCGTAGTTCATGATCAAAATAGTTGTAGGTCCAGGTTTGTCCACCATTAATTGTTCTGCCAATTATACCATGCGCATATTCTTCTCCACCACAAAAAAATCCTACAGAGTCGTTAATAAATTTTATGTCAAATAAATTTGTTTGGTATTGATAGGGCACGGGAGTACTCACTTCAATTTTGTTCCAGGTAATTCCTTGGTCTCCTGATTTCAGCAATAAAAAATTATTGCAGACCACATACATCACTTGTGAGTTTTGGAAACAGATGCTATTGACTCTTGCATTAAATGATTGATTGAAGTATTGAAAACTCAAACCGTTGTCGGAACTTAAAAGAACAACTCCATGCGAATCATCTCCACCACCAATATAAATTTCATTTGCATTATGTTGATAGATGCAGCGTAAGTCAAAATTGGTTGTGCTATTAATTTCGCTATAATCGAGCGAGGTTTCACTTTCCTTTTTGCAGGAGGTAACAAATAAAACAAAGAAAATTAAATATTTAAAAAAGGGCATTGAAGTTTTTACAGCATGTAAAGAAACGTAAGAAATAAACACACCCAAATACCATCAACAAAATGCCAATAGGTGCTGTATAAATCAATTCGTGATCCTTCAAATTTATTACTGAAATAGAGCAATGATTTAATTGGATCGTTCCAAACATCATAAGCCTTAAGGCTGAGATAAAACTGCCATAATAAACCACACATTACATGTAAAAAATGCAAACCTGTAATGATATAAATTAATGAAATGCCAACTTCTCCGGTAATATAAAACCCTTGATCATAAAGATCTTTCCATCCTAATATCTGAAGACTTGCAAAGAGCATACTTAACCCTAAAGATGCAGTGATTGAAAGTATTAATAGTTTGCTGTCATCATTTTTAAATGCTGTTTTTATGAGCGTGGAAATATAACTTGTAATCAATAAAACAATGGTGCTAACGATAAAAGGCTTAGGCATATTAAAACGTTCAACAGGAGGATTTTGAGTGAGCCAAATGATAAACATTAAAACTAATGACAGAAATAATATGGTGCTACCTGTTAAAGCAAAAAATAAAAATGTTTTGTAAGGTGAAACGCGTTCCAGATGCTGATGATCTGTATCCAGTTGTTGTTCTCGTCTTGTTTTATCTTTTCCCATAAATACAATAAATCGGTTAAAAAATTCTCATAACCAAATATACAAAGATTACTAATGCCGACTAACTTTTTATTGCTAAAATTTTAGTTCTAATGAAGAACTTCTTCTGAACACATCATACTACTGAATTTTAGTTGCTGTCAATGTTTAACTTTGGCGAGAATGAAGCGTTTCCGGTCGTTTAAGTATTTAGTTTCTTTTTTAATTCCAGTTCTAACTTACGTCTCTTTTACCAATTCAGGCTGGTTGGCTTACCTTCCTGTTATTTTAGCTTTTGTGTTAGTTCCTGTATTTGAACTGGTTTTGAAGGCTGATGAAAGTAATTTAACTGTTCTTGAAAGTGAACTTGCACAAAAGAATCCTTTTTATGATTTAATTGTTTATCTCATGGTGCCGCTGCAATTTTACTTTCTTTTATTTTTCCTTGTAATTATTAATGATGTCAGCACCAACTGGCAAACAACCTTGGGACGGGTTTTATCAATGGGATTGATGTGCGGCATTTATGGAATTAATGTGGCGCATGAGTTGGGGCATCGAAGCAAATGGTACGAACAACTGATGGCTAAAGCATTATTGTTTACCAGCCTGTACATGCATTTTTTTATTGAGCACAACAGAGGTCATCATAAAATGGTTGCAACACCCGATGACCCGGCAAGTGCGCCTAAAGGTGAAAGTATTTACCGTTTTTGGATGCGTTCGATCTGGTTTAGTTATTGGGATGCCTGGAAATTGGAACGAGCTCGCTTGAAAGCAAGTGGCGAAAAATTTTATTCTTTCAGAAATGAAATGTTGATTTACCACATTTTGCAATTGGGTTTCTTGATAATAGTGTTGTTGTTTTTTGGGATTAAAACAATGCTGCTTTTTATAGCTGTATCAACTATCGGAATATTGTTGCTTGAAACAGTAAATTATATTGAGCACTATGGTTTGAGAAGAAAAAAAAACATGAATGGTTTATACGAACGAACTGTTCACCGACATAGCTGGAACTCGAATCATCCACTTGGGCGCATGATGCTTTTCGAACTCACTCGTCATAGCGATCATCATTACAAAGCCAGCCGTAAATACCAGCTCTTAAAACATCATGACGAAGGACCACAAATGCCTACCGGTTATCCGGGTATGATGATCTTATCTTTATTTCCTCAGCTTTGGTTTAAGGTGATGGATAGGAGGGTGGATGAAACGGAAAAGATTCATAGTTTATGAGTTCAGGGTTTATTGTTGTTTGTCAATTCAACATGAACTATAAACCATGAACACATGAATAGGTTTTATTTTCCTTCCAACTCCTTAAAAAAATTCCTCAACACTTCTAGGTTTTTTTCAGGATTATCCTGCATGGTTAAGTGTCCGGCATTTTCAATTATTTCCAATTTGGCACCGGGAACGAGTGATTGATAATACTGAACTGTGGGAACACGTGCTTCATCATATTCGCCTGTAATAAAAAGTGTAGGGATTTTGATTTCATGAAGTCGTGAAGTTCGGTCATAATCTTTCAGCGGACCAGTCATTGTGAACTCACTCGGGCCACCCATATACACGTACACATTTACTCCCATCTGTGAAAATGAACTATCAAAATCTGCTGATCTTGGTAATTTGCGTGCTAAGAAATTGTGATAGTAAACTTCGACAGCGTTTTTGTAGGAAGGATCATCGTAAGTCTTACTTGCTTCATTAGTTCTTATTGCGTTCTGAATTGAATCAGGCAAGGTTGCAATCAGTATATCAGCATCGGCCAGCCAGCGAGGTATGCTTATGGCAGGGCTGCTTAATATCAATGCTTTTATTCCTTCGGGATGTTGCAGGTAAAAATCGGTGCCAAGCATGGTGCCCCATGATTGTCCTAATAAATAATAATCTTTCAAGCCGAGTGAGTCTCTCACCTGCTGTAACTCGTTTACAAAATGTTCAACAGTCAGCATGGAAGTATCCGTAATCCTGTCTGACTTACCACAACCTAACTGATCGAAAATAATTACCGGGCGATCGTTACTTAAAGCTAATAATGGTTTTAAATAATAACTTGGCACACCCGGTCCACCATGCAACATTAATAGGGGAGTTTTATTTCCTTCACCAACTATCTTATACCATACTTTACCGCCATCAACCTGTATGTATCCTTCGCGTGCTGTGAGTTTGTTTTTGGGTGGTGAGCAACTGTTTATTAAAACAACGGACAACAATACAATGGCATTTATGATTTTGAATGTTCTCATGATGGTTAAATTAAGGATGACAGCATAATTGCTTATCAATTCAGTTAAAGCTTTATTTCTTCCTTCGTTTATATATAGCAGCCGGTTCAGCCACTTTGTTTATTGGCTCGAACGAGTTTTTAACTTTAATGAGATATTTATTTTTAAAAGACTTATTCTGTTTCACCAGGAAATCCTTTTCAATAAATTCTATTTCACAGTTATCAGGTATTTTATTTGCCCGTTCAGGATATTCAATTAACTCCCTTACAAAATCAAATGTCAAACCAATTTTTCTATTTACAATTTCTTTCTTATTCATTTCTTCATTGCTTTTAAAAATTTGTTTTTATAAAACTCCCACTTGTCTTTAATGTCTTGTTCTGAAAATACTGAAGCCTCCTTCAATCCTGTTATTTCAATAGCAGTTTTTTCTTTCTCTCCATTTGGTTTCATCACATCCCTGTGAAAATAACCATGCGCCATATCGTATCTTACTCTTGCAACCCATTTCCTTTCAATTAAAGATTCATATTGAAATACTATATCTACCAATTCACCATCTTTGATTTTCAATCTCACTCTCAGACGCTCATCGCTTTCATCGGTGAGAGACTTTGTGAACTCCTTTATCATATTCAAAGATAAAACATATTGTAAGAGCTACAAACAAAGAAAAAATATTTATTGTAAGCACTTCAAATTATTCCTTCACCACTTTAAAAACCGCTGTTTGTTTATCGTTGCTGATGCGTAAAAGATAAACCCCGTTTTGCAAAGTTGAAATATCCATACTGTGTGAGTTGGTTTCAGTGGCCATATTAATACCTTCTTTATTAATTGTTCTTCCGGTTAAATCCAGTATTTCAAGTGTGGTGGTTTCACTGCTGTTTGATTTCCATTCGATGGTGATGTTTTTACTGGAAGGGTTGGGATAAACCTTTATGTCATTCTTGTTTGCGATTGATCCTACTGCTGTAATTAAAATGGTATTGGAAGTGGTATTGGTAACAATGGGAACATTATAATCAAAGAAGATATAGGCAGTGTTGCTGATGTTAGTTCCATTGGTAAGATTTGCTTTTGGTTGAATGGCATAACGCAAATAACCATGACTCAATAATTCATTAACATTACTATCCGGCAGTAGGATGTTATTAAAATCAAAGCGCAATAAACCATTGTGAATTGAAACAGTGTAATCATGACTTGCACCTATTATTTTCAACGTATTTACATCAAGATTTGAAGATATGGTATCCTTCACCACCACATTAAAAGCAGTATCGGTTCCGGTGTTTTGGAAAAAGACAGTGTAAATTAATTCCTGTGTAGGACTGATGTATCCGTTAGAATTCGGGTTGGGATAATCAACTGTTTTTTCGTTGGGGTCAAATGAACCTGTTACCACCTTATCAACTATTGCAATATTATTGGTTGGGTCAATATCTCCTGATAGAGGACCTACTGTTGCTTCGAAATGAAGTATTGTGCCAAGTGCTACTGCGGAATCAATATGTGCATCGAACCAGATATTATTATTTCCAAACGGCAAAATGGAATCAGTCAGCCACTTTACAGTATTACCACTAACAGCAATGGGTGCGGGATAAGAATATAAGAAACTTGTTCCCACTGGCAATAGAAGTGTTACTGTATCATTAATTACGGTAGAACCCAAATTGTCAATGCCAATGGAACCAGAAGCATTGAAACCAGGTCTGCAACCGTACTCATATATACCTATAGCAGCATCTGTGAAAGGAGCGTTGGGAGCATATCCAAAACAATATTTGAAGATTGTTGACCAGTATAAGCCTGTATTACAGAATAACTGGAAGGAACATTTGTTAGGTGCCAGTTTGCTGGGACAATACAACTTACAGTGAAACTTCCTGAAGTGTCTATTAAAGGAATATTGTATCCATTATAATTACTAAAGGTAAAATCATTGGTAGGTTGAACAAATATTTTTTGATTACTCAGTGCATATTCCCCTGACTGTCTTATTCCATCACTATTTAAATCATGAAATACAACTCCATTAATATTATTAAATCCATATTCATTAAATATTATTGGACGATAGGATCCACCAAGATCCCATAAATATGTAAACCCTCTTTTACTGTACATAAAATCAACAGGATCTCCAATAATATATAGGCAATTTGTTGGTGTCAATGAAACACCATCAAAACTATATAATCCTGCATCATCACATAACCATACATCACCATTAGGTTTTATATGTATATTCTCATTCATCAAACCTGCCATTGTAAGATTGTTATCAAGATATTTTGAAAATGAAACGCCATTGTAATACACTATAGCAAAATCACCTTGAAGCGTATCATAACCAATAATCCATAGATTACCTGAAGGATCAATATCAAAGGTTGAATACCAACTGCTTATTAGACCAAAATTACTTGAATCAATAATTTGATAGGAATTATTATAAAATTTAAAAATGCTGCTTCCGGGAAAAGTGTCTCTTGCCGCAATGTATATGTTGCCATTAGCATCTACACGAATTCTTGTAGGGAAATTAATTGCTGGACTATTTAATGGAAATGTATTGATTATAAAACCAGTTGTGTAATTATATTTAAGAATAATACCTATGCTGTTATTCGAATATGTGCCACACGCCCAAATATTGTTATGCACGTCAATATAAAAATCGTAAATAAAAAGCTGAGGATATTGAGATGTTAGGTTGGTTGAAATTTGAATTGGTTGTCCACCTTGAGGTATATTGTAAAACTCTCCGTACATGTAATTTGAAAAAAACCATCCTGTATTTGTACTATCAAAAAGAATTCGCAAAGGATGAAGTGCGTTCAATGTAGAATCAAATGACCAAATATTATTTTCATAGGTATATAAACTATCACTATAATAATATACCTTTTCATTGTTGTCAACACCAGCAAGATACCAAGAATAGGAATTGCTGTCATTGGGTAATCTAAGCTGATAATAATTACTCTGCCCAAAAACATTTGCACTAATTAATACTGTTATGCACAAGAAGGTTAGTTTTTTCATTTAATAAGTAATTTGCATTTAGGTAAACATAGTAAAGATTATGGATTTTATAATAACAAGACGTAAAATTCCCTTAAATGGTTGCATGATTCGCTGTAGCAATCTCCCTAAACTGTAGCAAAATGAGAACAAGCACTTATAATCATAATCCCAATTTCCGACCTTTGTGCCTTGAACAAAACTTTTTTTGATTTTAAACGTATTATATAAAAACACATACAATGAATACCGAAGTAAAAAGTACCACGCTACGTGGCGGAGAATTTATCATAAAACCATCGCAACCACAGGATGTTTTTATTCCTGAAGAATTTAACGAGGAACATCACCTGATGCGCGATATGGCACACGATTTTTTGGTGAAGGAAGTGTATCCCAACTTGGAGCGTATTGATGCCATGGAGCCGGGTCTGATGCCATCGTTAATGGACAAAGCCGGTGCGCTGGGTTTGCTCAGTGTTTCAATACCTGAGGAGTATGGTGGTTTCGGTAAAGATTTTATCACAGGCATGTTGATGACGGAGACTTTAGGAGCAGGACATTCGTTCAGCGTAGCGATGGCTGCACATACAGGCATCGGCACACTGCCTATTTTATATTTTGGTAACAATGCGCAGAAGAAAAAATACATACCACGCCTCGCAACCGGTGAGTGGAAAGCAAGTTATTGTTTGACCGAACCGGGTTCTGGTTCTGATGCGCTGGCTGCCAAAACAAAAGCAGTATTGAGTGCTGATGGAAAACATTATGTAATAAACGGGCAGAAGATGTGGATTACCAATGCTGGCTTTGCCGATTTGTTTATTGTATTTGCACAAGTGGATGGAGATAAATTTACAGGATTTATTCTGGAAAAAACTTACGAGGGCTTAGTGCTTGGAGAAGAAGAACACAAAATGGGAATTAAAGGTTCCAGTACACGACAAGTGTTTTTTACTGATTGTAAAGTGCCGGTTGAAAATGTGTTGGGTGAAATCGGTAAAGGACATTTAATTGCATTTAATATTTTAAATATCGGTCGTGTTAAACTGGCTGCTGCTGCATTGGGTGCTTGCAAACAAGTGGCTACGCTTTCCATCATGTATGCCAACACTCGCGAGCAGTTTAAATTACCCATTGCAAAGTTTGGTGCCATCAGGCATAAATTGGCTGAGCAGGCAATTAAAACATTTGTTGTGGAGAGTGCCATCTATCGCGTAAGCCATTTGATTGATGAGCAGGAAAAACAATTGATGGCCGATGGCAAGCCATTTAACGAAGCAGTATTAAAAGCTGCTGAAGAATATGCAGTGGAATGTGCCATGTTGAAAGTGGCAGGATCAGAATGTCTGGATTATGTAACAGATGAGGGTGTGCAGATATACGGTGGTATGGGTTACAGTTCAGATGCACCAATGGACCGTGCTTACCGCGATTCACGCATCAACCGAATTTTTGAAGGAACCAATGAGATCAACCGTTTGCTAACAGTAGATATGATTTTAAAGCGCGCCATGAAAGGTGAACTTGATCTGATGGGGCCTGCAATGGCAGTGCAGAAAGAATTAATGGCGATACCTGAGTTTGGTAATGGTGAACAAATTCCCTTTGCGGAAGAAACCAAAGCCATCGCCAATATGAAAAAATGCATTCTGATGGTGGCGGGTGCTGCCGTGCAAAAATTTATGATGACCCTTGCCAAAGAGCAGGAGATCATTATGAACATTGCTGACATGGCAATGGAAACTTATTTGTGCGAATCAGCATTATTGCGCGTGCAGAAATTAGTGGGCATCAAAGGTGAAGAAGCATCCAAAGATCAATTGGATATTTTGCGTGTATACATAAATGATGCAATGGACCGTATCAACATAGCAGGTAAGAATGCAATTACATCAATGAGTGAAGAAGGGGACGAGCAGCGTATGATGCTTTTAGGATTAAAACGCTTTTGTAAAACAAAACCATTCAACACCAAAGAAGCCCGAAGACGTATTGCCAAAACTTTGTGCGAGGCAGGAAAGTATTGTTATTAGAGATTTACCGTCATTGCGAGGGAAACGTCATTGCGAGGAACGAAGCAATCTGCTGCTATGAAACAGATTGCTTCGTTCCTCGCAGTGACTGAAAAATAAGCATTCCTTGCAATGACGAATACAAGCTTTCGTTTTCTATTTTTGGCATTCATTGATATGAAACAAAATAAATTGGCTCCAATACTATTCGGAGCATTGTCATTCCTCATTCCAATAATTTTATTTCTATCGAACTCCGGTAACTCATTGGGTTTTGCTGACGGTGCCGAGTTTGCATTGGTAACAAAGCTGTGTGGCATTGCACACCCTCCGGGCTTTCCTTCTTATATTACAATAGCCTGGTTATGGACCAAATTATTGGCGCTATTCGGCATTACACATATAAAAGCTTTGGTTTTGTTTTCTGCAACATCAGGTGCTGCGGCTTGTTTGTTTCTCTATCTGACATTGCTGCTTATCCTGAGCAATACCAATAAAACGCAATCATCATTTGTTAATTCTATAGTTGCTTGTATTAGCTCCATTGCATTTGCGTCAGGAGTAACGGCCTGGCACTGGAATAACAGTGTGGAGGTTTATGCTTTTCATGTTTTTGCTATGTCGTTGATTGTATTTGGGCTGACACGTTTTCATTTTTTACGTGATACTCTTTCCATCATTATAGCCGCTGTTGGTTTGGCACTAGCATTGGCTAATCATCATCTGACTGCAATTATCTTCTGTCCTTTTATTTTACTCTTCTTCCGCAATCATCTTTTTGTTGAACCTGTTATTGTTACTACTAAAGGAAAAAGGAAACCGGATGCCATTTCACAACCATCATTAGTAAGCATTCTTCAGTCAAAATCATTTTTACAGATGGTGATGATCACAACAGGAATTGTAATTGGCTTTTACGGATGGATGTTTGTACGTGCATCGGCTGATCTTCCTTTTAAGTTTGGTAACCCCGATACACTTGATCGTTTATTCTATCACCTAAGTGGCGGAGCTTGGATCAAGAATACGGAGAGTGTAGTGGAAGGTTTGGTTGCGTTACGCTTTCCTTATTTCATGCATCTCACTTTTGAGCAATTGTTCCTTTTTATTCCGTTTGCTTTAATTGGTATTTATGTCCTGATCAACAAAAAACTATATGCGCTGTTAGTATTAATTCTGGGATATTATTTATTTCTTTTAATGTATCAGTTGCGAATTGATCAAACTTCCGATACTGATGCGTATATGTTGCCTGCATTTTTTGTGTTGTGTTTATTGTTGCCTTATGGAATGGCTGCATTTGTAAACTGGAACAAAAATTTGCTTTATGTGTTGCCAATGGTATTTGCTTTGCAAGCTTTTGTTAACTTTTCTAAAACTGATGTGCGCAAGTTTGATGTGAGCGATTCGTTAATGAAAGCACTCGATCAAAGCACACCAAAAAATAGCACCCTATTAATTTCCGACTGGACTTTGGTAATCAACTATTATTACCATCGTATAGCAGAAAATTTTAGACCTGATTTAACGGTGCTTAATTATGATTTAAAGTTTACTAATTACAAAATGGTACCTGAATTGTTTCCTCAATTTTATAATGATATTAAGCCGGATTACGATCAGTTTATTAAGTTATTGGGCGAGCAGCATCCCGAAGAAATTTATAATACCGGATGTACCTTGGATTCACCAGAATTGACAAATGCATTTCTTTCAACCATTGTAAAAATCAGGAAACATTGTAAACAAACCAACACCACATTTCTATGCGACCCAAAAGCGTATGTATTTCTGATGCAGCAGAAGGTGATGAATAATAGTGCATCTATTTCGGGCTGTTTTGTGGCTGACACACCAACCGGCATGGGTAAGGAGTTTTTAGATTTGAACTTTGCATGGCTTGATTCACCTATGCTTTTAAAGGAGCCTTCTGCTTCTGATAAATTAGTTGATTTTGAAGCAATGCTTGATTTTAGTCGTAATTATTATAAGGCAGTTGGTGATAATGTGCTCTACACAAAAGCAGAAACATCATATGCCCGCGTTAAAAGTATCCAGCGACAAATGAAAGTGAACATGCCCTTTGTTTACCGCGCTAAATGATGAGGAAAGTAATAAAGCGTGTACTTAAAATTATTTTGTTGATAGTTTTAGTGCTGGTCTTGTATCAATATAAGCTTGTTGTTTATGGAGTGCAACAATTAAAAGGACAAATGCACATCATAAATAACGCACGTGATGTAAACGAATGTTTGAAGGATAAAGCAGTACCAGATTCCATCAAAAAAAAATTATTATTGATACAGGAAATAAGAAAGTTTGCAGTGGATTCATTGGGACTAAAGGA
Source organism: Bacteroidota bacterium (assembly GCA_031409815.1). Taxonomy (GTDB): domain Bacteria; phylum Bacteroidota; class Bacteroidia; order AKYH767-A; family OLB10; genus JANLUX01. Next base: position 5,399 of record JANNXV010000230.1, on the reverse strand, counting down.
CTCAAAAAATTACACCACTTTTTATGATCAGCAGGGCAAACCGGTATTATGGGTTCTTACGGCTTGCGAACCATTCGCAATGAGAGCTTATGAATGGTATTTTCCATTGCTTGGCTATGTATCTTACAAAGGTTTTTTTGATAAGGAAATAGGTTTGCCCGAAGTAGAAAAGGTAAAACAAAAATTCTACGATACAGAATATGCACCTGTTAGTGCATGGTCAACATTAGGTTGGTTTCGTGATCCGATTTTGTCGAACATGATCAAACGAAAAGAAGGACAGATTGCAGAGTTGATCATTCATGAATTAACACATGCTACCGTTTATTTAAAAAGTAGTGTTGATTACAATGAGAATCTTGCAACTTTTGTGGGTGAGCAAGGCGCCATTCGTTTTCTGAATTATAAATATGGGGCTGATGCAAAACAAACAATCGCTTACACTAATTATAAGGAAGATGAAACCGTATTTGGCAACTACATGGTGAATGCCTGTGAACGATTAGACACAGTTTATAATTCGATGCATACTTCTTTGTCTTTTCGCGATAAACTGAAAATAAAGTATAATTCAATCTCTGCTATTGTTACAGGTATCAATCAACTTCCATTGCATAATAAGCAACGATACACATTTACTTTTCCTGGCGATCGGTTACCAAACAATGCCTGGTTTATGTCCTACAAGCGCTATCGTGTCAACCAAAATGATTTTGATAAGGACTTGCAAAAGCAGTATCAAGGAAAGATTGAGTTGTTTATTTCAAGTTTTAAAAATCAATAGTATCAGCCTTTCATTGTGGATAATTTGTGAAAAGCTTAATATGTAAAGGCAATAAATATCCATACTTTTACGTAAATAATACAATGCGTTTTCAACAAACTATCTTATTTCTAATTTTAGTTTTTGCTTCATGCACAAAGTATGAGGAGGAAATTATTCCTGCTAATACTCCGCCTAGTGATAATACTATCGAGCAGCAAGTGTATGAAGATTATGTTACTCGCACATACATTCGTGTGTTAGGTCGTGAACCGTCAGTAGCTGAAATGAGCAGTTCGTTGTCAATTTTAAATCAACACGCTTTATCCATTAGCGACCGCTTACAATTTTTGGACGATGTGTTTTCCAAAGCAGAATATTATGGCCACACTTATGATGATTTTAGAATTGAGTTGTTGAACAATATGGATTCAACTGATATACCTGCTCAAATTTATTTATACAATTTGCTTGCGCATGATAGCACCTATATCACTGTTTGGTCAATACTCAATTATGAAATAGCAAGAATGCAATCCCTGCAGAATGCGCCCACTTTATTTGCTAATAACACCATTTCCATTATTGATATGCACCGTTCGATGGTAGATAATTATTTCTATGATCAAATCAATATGGGGTCAGTAAATTTTGTGGTGAGTTTGTTTCAGCATTTTCTTTATCGTACACCTACACAACAGGAGCAAGATGCAGGTGCTTCGATGGTTGATGGTAACAATTCTTCATTGTTTTTGCAGGCAGGGGCAGGTAAAAATGATTTTCTGAGTATATTTTTTGCCAGTACTGATTATTATGAGGGGCAAGTGGTGAGAGCATATCAGAAATTTTTATTTCGTCAGCCAACAACAATTGAAATGAATGAGGCAACGATAAAATATAAAAATTCAAACAATCATATTCAATTGCAGAAGGATATTCTTTCGAGGGATGAATATGTGTTTAGTCAATAGTAGATGGAAGTTATTCAGGTAATTGAGTTGGACAACTTGATTGTAATTATAAACTGTAAACCGTAAACTCAGATGTACAAGCTGTTGGTAATATTGATTTGCTTAACCATGTTTTCTTGTAAGAAAGAAAAAACATTTTTATATGATGTAGATCCGGTTACTGTTAGTCAAAATGGATCCGTTAAAAGCAATGTAAAAAACACTACAGAGTTTATTTCGATTGCTTATGCCGATTTGTTTGGTACTAATATATCACAGGCTGATTTGGTAGATTTAAATTCATTGTACAATGCTTTTGGTGATAAAAAATTGATCGAAGACCGTATTATTCTGAATTTCATCAATGTTCCCGGTTCAATAATACCATCGCAGCCAAGTGTAAATGGAGATACTATTTTATTTGTCAACAACACTGTAAAAAAATTATTCAATCGGGATGCAACAGCTTTTGAGAAATATTATTTCAAAGAAGCAATACGCAATAATGCCTCAATAACACCTGTAATGATTTATTATGCATTTATGACAAGTGATGAATACAGATTTTACTGAAAAGCTGCAGATGCAAGTGAAGTATAAGTAGTATTCTGAATTCGTAGAGAAAAAGTAAAATTATTATTGGTTATCATGCCAAACAAAATTTTCAAATTATCAAATCTTCAAATTATCAAATTGAGAAAATGAAAAGAAGATCATTTATAAAGAACGCGGGGCTTGCAGCAGCAGGGGTATTTGCTGCCCCATATATATTGCCTTCGGGTAGATTGTTTGCTTCAACCGGAGTACGTAAAGCAAACCATGTGGTGTTTTGTTTGTTTGCCGGTGGTGTGCGTAATATGGAATCGGTTCAAATGGCTGATGGTAATCTGATGCCTAATTTATTAAGTGGATCTGCCGCTATTTCACCAGATATTGCTGGTTCAATGTCACTGCTTCCAATTCCATTGGCTAGTCCACTACAAAGCAGTGCCACATTGTTTAAACAGTTTAGATACAATGAAGGTCCAACAGGGCATTACAATGGTCATACTGTTGCAATGACCGGACAGTACACAACTACCGATCTCAATATTAAAGATCATCCCAAAGTGCCCACCATTTTTGAATATTACCGAAAACATAATTCTCCACAACAGTCTGCTAAAAACTGTTGGTGGGTAGCAAACACACTGGGACCTTATCCAGCTTTGAATTATAGTTCTTATCCGGATTACGGTGCGGGTTTTGGTGCTAACTTTATTGCACCCACTGCTTTGATTAATCCACAGGGGTTTAATGCACTTGGTAATCCGCATAATTTTACGAGTAACGAACAGGCAACCATTCGCAACATACGTGAATTTGCAAATAATAATTTTCAGCATACATACACTAATGGAGAAGCAGGTGTAACTAATACAGAAAGTGATGCAGCAAGTCTTCAGAATTTTATTTCTCAATTGTATGCCAATTCAAATCCTAATCCATGGAATATTCCAAGTGGAATGAGTAATGATATGTTGAATATTTATTATGCAGAGAAAATTATTCAGCAGTACCAACCTGAATTGATGGTAGTAAACATGCAAGATGTGGATGTATGCCATTTTCAATTTACACCTTATGCAGATAATATGCGTAAAGCAGATTATGCAGTGGCTCATTTGTGGAACACTATTCAAAGTACTCCCGGAATGATGAACGATACAGTTTTAATTATTGCACCGGAACACGGGCGTAATTTAAACGGTAATACACAAATTGATGCGAACGGACGAAGAGCATTAGATCATACAGCAAGTGTTGATTTAACCGGTGATCAGATGGCACGCGAAATATTTTGCATGGTGCTTGGTCCTCCAACTGTAGTAAAACAAAATCAGGTTTTAAATAGTGTAGTAGGGGAGAGCATTGAGATTGTGCCAACCATAGCAAATATTCTTGGGTTCGATACCTCAATACCTTCAGGGATGTTAAAGCCAGCAGGGTTCAACGATTTATTGTTAAATGCTTTTTTCTGATGAGACTAAAGGAATTATTCAATTGTTTGCTTGTAGGTTTGATGTGGTTTTCTGTTTCCTGTAAAGAAACAGAAACACCTGATAACCCCTATGATGCATTAGATCATTCAACTACCAATAATAATGTTACGCCATCTGAGCCCGATTCGAACAGCATTGTTGGTTTGCAAAAAAATATATTTTCAAAAAAATGTGCAAACCCCGGTTGTCATGACGGCACGTTTGAACCTGATTTTCGAACCATACAATCCACTTACTCTACTTTAGTTTATCAAGACGTGAATCTTACAACAGTTAACAATATTAGTTTTTTTGATTATCGGGTGATACCGAATGACACAGCCAATTCCTTTTTGTTTGAACGCATCACAACACCCACCAGCGATTACATGCCATCCAATGGAGTGCGGCTGCCTAAGAGCGATATTGATCATATTAAAAACTGGATCATGAATGGAGCCCGTGATGAGTCAGGAAATATTGCGGTTAAACCTGATCTACCTCCTAATGTGTTAGGTTATATTGCACTGGATGCTGGTTTTAACAGAATTGATACCATTCGCCAAAACGGAATTTCCTATTTGCCTTTTATAGCTCCGGCAAATATTAGTATGACAGTTCCTATTTTAATATTAGATACCGCTGATGGTAGTAATGCTACAGCACCGGCTAATTTTACCAGTGTTAAAGTAAAATGCTCCACTAGCAAAGATGATTTTAGTAATGCAACTGATATTGCTTGCCTTTTTAATATACCATTACCTTATGGTGTTTGGGAAGCAGTGGTTAATACCGGTTTGTGGAGCAGTGGAACAACTGTTTATTTCAGGGTGTATGTTAATGATGGGCAGCATACTACTGCTGCTGAATTTCCAAGAACTGAATCGTTAGATTATTTCAAAACCTATTATGCGTTTTATGTGCAATAGATATTTGTTGGTGATATTTATATTGGCTCTTGCTGCTTGTAAAAAGGAGGACAAGATGGAATATGATTCAACTCCACAGCTTGAATTTGTAAGTCTCACGCCTTCCTCTGTTTTTCAAAATCAGGATTCAATCACGTTCACTATAAAATATTCGGATGGTGATGGTGACTTGGGTGAGAATAGTCCAAATGCAAAAAATCTTTTTCTGACTGATACCAGAATTGGAATTCCTTATACCTATCGCGTAGAACAATTGGCTCCATCAAGTTCTACTATTCCAATACAAGGAACGTTAAAGATTGTTTTGAAAAACACTTCTTTAACGGACAGTTCTAACCAGCAAACAACAACGTTTGCTATTTATGTTGTTGATCGTGCCGGGCATCAGAGTAATACTGTTACGAGTTCGGTGGTGACAATAAAGAAATAGGAATGTAGATAACCCCTTCAAGGGTTCTAAACCCTTGAAGGGGTGTTAAGAAATTAGAAGAAATGTCCCATGCCTGATAAACGAATTACTCTTTCACCCGGAAAATATTATCATATTTATAATCATGCTAACGGTAATGAGAATCTTTTTCGTAATGAAGAAAATTACATTTACTTCTTAAGCCAATATTAAAATCACTACTGTCCGATAAAGATACAAAGGATATTATAGAATATTTTTATCAGAGTTAAAAGTTAGAGAAAGTGCTATAAAACGAAAGTAAGCCCCCATTTAAGAATCAAAAAG
>JANNXV010000229.1:0-23430 GCA_031409815.1 Bacteroidota bacterium | reverse complement strand
CAAATTGGAAGGACATCCATCTATCACCACCCCGATTCCTTCTCCATGGCTCTCGCCAAAGGTGGTTACTCTAAATATTGTTCCGAAAGTGTTTCCTGCCATAGTGCGAAGATATTTATATGACTTGACTTAATTAGTGATTTATTGGTAAGACTGTTTTTGCCGAATATAATTTGAGTTTACCAATCATTTAGAAGCTACCTTGATTTTGACTCAGAAATTATTTCGCATTTCTTTTCTTTATGTTTGGTGAGATAAATATTGCTTCAACACCACTTTAAAATATTTAAAATCTAAAATACTTATGGACCATGTTTTGATCATTGGAATTATTGCCGCTTTTTTTACCACTTTGTCATTCATACCTCAGGCATTAAAAACCATTCGGACAAAAAATACAGCAGGCATATCACTGGTAATGTATTCGCTTTTTGCTTTTGGGACTTTTATGTGGTTTGTGTATGGATGTGTAAGCGACAATATTCCGGTAATTATTGCCAATGCAATAACACTTTTTTTTGCTTGTATAATTCTATTTTATAAGTTGCGTTATAAATAGTTTAGCTCATGTGAAGCATAACTATTGAATCAATAATTTTTTTGAGATTTTATTTTTGCCACAACTCAATTAAATATTGTATTTCCCAGCTCTAACCTTAGCATTGTTTGAACCACGAATTAAATGTAAAAAATAGTGTTGTATCCAATCGAAAGGAAAAGACACAACCGATGCAACACTCAATATTTTTCGCTTAGCAAATTCTTGCGTTATTTTATGCTTGCTCTTAGCGATGGTTGGTTTATTTTAAACTATAATGAAATTTAATAGTTTAATTTTACCGAAACTTTTCAGGGTAACTAAACCTGGAAATAATTAAGTTAAGAAATGCAAAAATTGACACTTGTTTTTTTATCAGCCGTTTTACTGCTCGCGGCTTGTGGACCTTCTAAACAAATAACAGTAACAAATTCGTGGCTGAATAAAGAAAAATTGAAGGATCGCTCTGTAAAAAGTATTTATATAATGGGATTATTCAAGAACTCTGATGTGAACATCGTACTTGAAAACACCTTGTATGATGAAGCTAAAGCACGAAGATATACTGTGTATCGGAACCAGTATCAGTTTCCTTATAAAATGGATGATAAAGAGCAAGCAAAAAGTCTTATTTTAGAGAAGGTGAAAAAACTTGGCTGTGATGCCATTTTTGTTACAGGAATAAAAAGTGAGTATTCTCAAACTCGGTATGTTTCAACATCCAGCATAGGCGTTAGTGTTGGTGGGTATTATCCAATGAATGGCAACCAAAGTAATTTTAATTCTTATTATGCAGGTTATTATACGGAGACTAGCTTGTCAGGATATTACGAGACTGATCATATGTATTTTATCGAATCTAATTTATTTGACAGTAACACTTTTGAGTTATTATGGTCGGTACAATCTAAAAGCTATAATCCAACAGATATAGAAAGAGCAAGTAAAGAATATTGTAACGAATTATTCGAACTATTAGAAAAGGATAAAGACTTCAAAGGCAGAAGGACTGTTGAGCAGTAAATCATTGCCTGTTTATAGTTCCTATTCATCTTTTTCTTATTCAACCATAAATATTCCGGTTGCATAAATAAGCTTGAAAAATAATTATTGAAAAGTTTGTGGTGGAAAACTGAAGTAAACAAAGACTTAGGTGAAATAATGTATGCATACTAATATTAGCATTAAACAATGGATTTTAGAGAAATTGAGAAAAGAGTAATCGACTTTAGGGATGAAAGAAACTGGCAACAGTTTCATCAAATTAAGGATTTGCTTTTGGGTTTAAATATTGAAGTAGCCGAACTGCAGGAACTGTTTTTATGGAAATCCAATGAACAGCAAATGGAAATTGAGCCGGAAAAAATTAAAGATGAAATAGCTGACATTGCCATATTTTTGATTTACATCAGCAAACATTATAATTTGGATTTGCTCGAAGTTATTGCAGACAAAATCACTAAAAACGGAATAAAATATCCGGTGGAAAAGAGTAAGAATTCTAATAAGAAATACAATGAGTTGGAGTAACTGTAATGGATAACGGAGAATCAAAACCACCGCGCAGAGTCCGCTATAAAGGAACACATCCCAAATCCTTTAAAGAAAAATATAAGGAGCTGCAGCCAGATCGATATGCTGATGATGTAGAGAAGGTGATGCAGAAGGGTAATACGCCTGCTGGTATGCATCGTTCTATTTGTGTTAATGAAATAGTAGCATTTCTTAAAGTTACTCCTGGTCAAATTGGACTGGATGCTACATTAGGATATGGTGGTCATAGTTTAGAGTTGCTAAAATGTTTGATGCCCGGAGGTAAATTGTATGCTACAGATGTTGATCCTATTGAATTGCCCAGAACCAAGGATCGTTTGACAGCATTGGGGTATGGACATGATGTTTTGCAGATTCGAAAAATGAATTTTTCGGAGATTGATCAGATTGTAGCCGAAGCAGGTTTGTTAGATTTTGTTTTAGCAGACTTAGGTGTTTCTTCGATGCAGATAGATAATCCTGAACGGGGGTTCTCTTTAAAAGTGGATGGACCATTGGATTTAAGATTGAATCCACATAGCGGAAAATCAGCAGCCACTTTTTTAAAAACTACTTCACAAAGGGAATTGGAAGAGTTACTTATAGAAAATGCTGATGAACCTTATGCTGAGCAGATTGCTGAAGCAATTATTTTAAAAATAAAAAAGGGAATGTTGATTGAAACAACCATGCAGTTAAAAGGCCTTATAGCAGAAGCGTTAGAATTTCTTCCGCAAACCGAACGTGTTGATATAATTAAGAAATGCTGTCAACGATGCTTTCAGGCTTTGCGCATTGAAGTAAATAATGAGTTTGTTGTTTTAGATAAATTCTTAACAAAACTACCGGATGCTCTTGCTGCAGGAGGAAGAGTTGCCATACTCACTTTTCATTCTGGTGAGGATAGGCGAGTAAAAAAGGCATTTCAATTATTTTATCGCGAAGGCATTTTTAGTGAAGTGGCACCGGAGCCCATTCGGCCAACGGTTGAGGAAATCAGTGGCAACCCGCGTGCAAGATCAGCTAAGTTACGCTGGGCTATTAAAGCATAGCTTAATAAGAAAATAATAGAACGAGAAATTTTATAGAATATTTATGGAAATTGGGATAGATAGTTTCGCAGCCAAGAATGATAACGATAAAGGCACTTCAAAAACAAATAGTGATGCTATTGCGCAATTACTTGAAAGAATTGAGCAGGCGGACCGATCGGGGCTGCATGTGTTTGGTATTGGTGAGCATCACCGAAAGGAGTTTTTGGATTCAGCTCCCACACTGATACTTGCAGCAGCTGCAGCACGAACAAAAAATATTAGACTTACCAGTGCCGTAACAGTATTGAGTGCAGCAGATCCGGTTAGAGTATTTCAAAACTTTGCTACGCTTGATTTAATATCGCAAGGCAGAGCAGAAATGGTTTTAGGACGTGGTTCTTTTATAGATGCTTATCCATTGTTTGGTTTAGATCTGAACGATTATGATGAGTTATTTACTGAGAAGCTAAACCTGTTGCTCGCTATTCGCAAAAGCGAATTTGTTACTTGGTCAGGTAAGTTTCGACCTGCTCTTAAAAATCAGCCAGTATATCCAAGGCCAATGCAAGATCCTTTGCCGGTATGGATTGGAGTAGGAGGTACGCCACAATCATTTGTTCGTGCAGGCACACTTGGACTGCCTTTAATGGTAGCAGTAATTGGTGGAGAAACACATCGTTTTCGTCCGCTTGTTGATCTTTATAGAGAAGCAGGAAATAAAGCAGGACATGCGCCTGGACAATTAAAAGTTGGGTTGCATTCATTAGGTTATGTTGCTGATACGACTGAACAAGCAATTGCAGATTTTTATCCCGGCTATGCCGAATCATTTACAAGGATTGGTAAGGAGCGAGGTTGGCCTCCGGTAACAAGGGGTCATTTTGATGCGCAAGCAGGACCAAGAGGTGCATTGTTAGTGGGAAGTGCTGAAGATGTGGCTGAAAAAATTTTACACCATAGCAAAGCATTGGGAGGTATTGATAGGTTGAGTTTTCAAATGGATAGCGCAGCACTATCACAAGAAAAGCTGATGAATTCTATTGAACTCATAGGTTCTCGTGTAGCGCAAATAGTAAATGCTTAACGTTAATTAAACAGTTTTCTGTGTGGTTGGTATGATTTCGAGGCTGACCGAGAACTCAAACCCATCTTCATTTTATACGGGTAGGTGATTGAGAAAAATTTTATATACGCGATTCTCAACGCGTCAAATTTTATTCTCGGTCAGCCTCGAAATCATACCGACCACACGTAAATTTTGTTTTTACGATTTAGGTGCATCATCTTTTAACTCAGGCATTTTTAGTTTATCTGATTTCTGCAAACCTTCTTTTACTTCAATGGTGATGCCGTCAGATATTCCGGTTTTGATGTATCGCTTATCAAATTTTCCGGGTGTGGTTTCTACTTCAACAAATGATGAATCGTGCGAAAATTGCAAGGTGGCTTCCGGTATACCCAGCACACTGTCTCGTGTTGCAAGGATAATATCAGCGTTGGCACTATAGCCGGCACGCAAAAATTGACCGGGTTTGTTTTTAATGGAGGCTCTTACTTGAAATTGTATGGCTCCATTTTCGGTGATGCCTTTTGGTGAAATATATTCAAGCAATGCATCAAACTTTTCATCTTCAATGGCGCCAACAGTTAATACAAGCGGCATTCCGGTTTTTACTTTCCCAACTTCCGATTCGTCCACCTTGCCTTCAAAAATCATTTCGCCCATATCGGCAACTGATGCAATGGTAGTTCCTTCATTGAACGTGTTGCTCTCAATTACTGAATTGCCTTCCTTAACCGGAACATCCAACACCATACCTGAAATGGTAGATCGAATTAAGGTGTTTGTTGCAGCGCCTGAACGTTTAGTTACGCCTTCTTTAATAAGCATTAGATTGTTTTGTGCTGATTCTAATTCTTCACCTGTTGATTTTAAACGAAGTTCAATCTGTTGCATTTCTGTTTTGGTAATCACTCCTTCTTTTAACAAAGGTGCATTTCTGTCGAAATCAATTTTTGCATTATCGTTATTGATTTTTGCCTGATTAACTCGTGATTCAGCATTATTCATCTCAACCATGTTTGGAATAATTTTTACACGCGCAATTACATCACCTGCTTTAATAAAATCGCCAGCCAACACCATCACTTTTTCGATTACTCCGGATACTTTGGATTTCATAAAAATTTCTTTTCGAGGTATCACAGCACCAGTTGCAACTGTTTTTTGAACAATTGTTGTTATGGTTGGCGATTGTGTTTTTACAATCTCCGGTGGTTTGTTTGATTTAGAATAAAAGAAATAGACTGTCCACACAAAAGTGGATATCAGTAGCAAAATCAAAAGATACTTTACAATTTTTTTTATCATATAAGGGTGTAATTAATTTTATTTATAATATTTGTTATGTGGTGAAAGGCCTTCGACTTCGCTCTGGCTGACCTTGCACATGTATTATTCACTTCGTAATGCTTCAACCGGATTAATGCTAACAGCTTTACGTGCCGGAATCATTCCAGCAATTGCGCCAGAAACAATAAGTATAATTAAGGCAGTTACGGCTACACGTAAATTTACTTCGGGGTTTTGAAACATGCCGGTGTCGTCAGCAGGCAATGCTTTGCTAACTAAGTCTAATACAATAAGGCCAGCAACTAAACCCAGATAGCCTGCAATGGAAGTAAGGAAAATGGATTCTTTTATCAATTGCATTACTATCATGTATGGAGTAGCTCCAATTGCTCGTTTCACTCCAATTTCCTTGGTGCGTTCTTTTACTATAATCAACATAATATTACTTACGCCAATAACGCCAGCTATTAATGTGCCTATGCCGACAAACCAAACCAAGCCTTCGATACCACTAAACAAGCCGCTGAGTTTGGTAAACTCCTGTTCCATATTCCAGTGGCCAATGGCAAGTAAGTCTTCTGGTGCAACCTTATGTCGTTCTTTAAGCAATGCTATTACTTTAGTTTCTGCTTCGCTTGCCGGAATACCTTCTTTGGCGGTGATAGCAAACCATCCCACACGATTGCCATTATTGAATGTGTGTTGATAGGTAGTAAAAGGAACATAAATATTTTGCGATTGTTCTTGTGCATTTTGCCCTGAACCGGTTGGCTTACTAACTCCAATAACCTGGAAGTAGATTCCATTAATTCTAATGTATTGTCCAACGATTGGCTCGTCTTTTTTGAATAAAACTTCTACTACACGCTTACCAATTACACAAACCTTTCTTTTGTTGGTTATATCATTGTCGTTTAAGAAACGACCGTGTGTAATTGCAACCGGTTGAATAATGTTTATAACAGGATATTGTCCGTAAACCGAAAATACACCTGATTTAATTCCTCTTACTACATTGTTTGATTCATCATATCCTCCCAGTTGGTTTTGAGGTGCAACCACATCTATTTCGGTGATACGGCTTTTTAAGGCAATCATATCATCGGTATTAAATTCAAAAGCGCGGCCAGGCTTCATTCCTTTATAGGGTTTGGATGTTTTTTGTGTCCATACAAAAAAACTGTTGGTTGCAGTTCCATCAAAATCTTTTAAGATACCATTTCGCAATCCGGCACCTGATCCTAACATAATCACCAACATAAATATTCCCCAAAACACACCAAAGGCAGTGAGGAAAGTGCGGAGTTTATTTTTTTTGATGGTGGAAAATATTTCCTGCCAATTGTCGCGATCGATCATTTTTGGGTATTGAGGAATTTAGTTGTTAAGCTGTTGCGTTGTTGCGTTGTTGAATCAATAATGGAATGTTTTAATACGATGGTGATTTTCACTTTTGTATATTTTTTTCTTGACAACTTAATAACTCAACAACTCAACAACTATTTTATTATTCATCGCGCAAAGCAATTACAGGTTCAATTCTGGAAGCACGTAATGCCGGAAAAAATCCGGCCAACATTCCGGCAATTACAATGAGTATGGTTGCTGATACAGCCACAATAAGATCTACTTCGGGGTTTCGGAAAAAATCGGATGGAGGCACAAATTTGTTAAACATTTCTAAAAGGAATATACCAAATACTAATCCGGTGTAACCAGCCAGACCGGTTATTAAAACACTTTCCTGAATAATCATACTAACGATCGAAACCGGAGAGGCACCAATCGCTTTGCGGATACCTATTTCTTTGGTTCTTTCTTTCACCACAATCATCATTATATTACTAACGCCTACAATGCCGGCAATAATGGTCATGATACCAATGAGTCCAACAAAAATTTTGATACCTGTTAGCATATTCATCACTCGTCTGTATTCAATATTGTTATTATTAATTTCAATGGCGTTTTCATCAGTAGGGTCAAACAAATGTTTGGCTGCCATCATTCTTTTAACAGCTACCACAATTTCTTCTGACTCTTCCACGGTGGCATCACCAACACTAAACCAAATGGAACCAATTTTATTTTGACCATTATAAGCACGTTGCGCTGTTGAAATTGGAATGTAAATGCGGTTCATGTCACTATTGCCTGAGTCATAGAACAATCCCACCACTTTGTATGCAGCGCCATCAACATCAATAAATTTTCCGATAGGGTCTTCGTCTTTAAACAAAGCATCTTTAACACTTAAACCCATAGCGCAAACTTTACGACATTGGCGTATATCAATATCATTTATAAACCTGCCGGCAGTAACTTTAGCTACTTCAAGGTATTGATGATCGGGCTGACAGGGACGAACTAAAAATGCACCATGTTCTTTTTTATACGAAAGTGTTCGCACCGAACGACCGGCATATACATCCGAAATTTTATCGACTCCCTGAATTTGTGTTTTTATTAAATCATAATCATCATTTTTCATTTGAATATCGCGGCCGGGCTGAAATCCCTTATAGGCCAATCCCGTTTTTCCTCCGCTCACCCAAATTGAATTGATGGCATCTACCTCAAATTGATGTTGTGCACCGTTTCGCAATCCTTCGCCAGCACCGAGTAGAATAATCAAAATAAAAATTCCCCAAGCTACACTAAAAGCAGTAAGAAAGGTTCGGAGCTTGTTTTTGCTCAGTGTACTAAAAATTTCTTGCCATTTATCGCGATCGAACATTGCTCTATTTATTTATTCGATTAAGCCATCTTTAATTCTGATCACTCTATCGGTTAATGCAGCTACTTCGTGTTCGTGTGTAACCACAACAATTGTCATCCCCTGTGCATTAACTTCTTTTAAGATATTCATTACTTCAACCGATGTTTGCGAATCTAATGCACCTGTAGGCTCATCAGCAAGAATCACTTTTGGTTTTGATATTAGTGCGCGCGCTATTGCAACACGTTGTTTTTGTCCACCCGATAATTCGCTGGGTGTATGTTCAGCCCAATCTTTTAATCCCATTCGGTCGAGGTATTCCATCGCGATTCGGTTTCGTTCTTTGCGTTTTACTTTCTGGTAATACAAAGGCAATGCAACATTTTCAACTGCTGATTTGAATGACAATAGATTGAACGATTGAAATACAAATCCCAAAAATCGATTGCGTAGTTGTGCCGCTTTGGTTTGTGATAAATCTTTTATTGCAGTTTGATTTAACAGGTAGCTTCCCGAATCATAATTATCTAAGATTCCTAAAATATTTAGTAAGGTAGATTTTCCTGAACCTGAAGCACCCATTATCGATACGAACTCGCCATCTCTAATATGTAAATCAATCCCTTTTAACACATGCATGGAGTTGGCACCCATGTGATAGGATTTGTTGATTTGATGAAGTTTTATCATAGATATATAATAAGACAAAAATAGGCGTACAGAAGTTACAATTGAATAAAATAAAAGGGAGTATTTGAAAATATTGGAAGCAATCTTAACAAGAACTTGTCGAATTGACTCCTATATAGCTTCCTTTTATGAGTATTTTACTTTAGAGTAATGTTAATTGGGTAAAAGTATTTGATACATTCGCGGCTCAAACAGAAAATCAAACAAATGAAGAAATTTTTTTTAGCAATATTGATAGTCCTCTCTAATCAGTTGCAAGCTCAAACGATAAAGCGTTGTGGAACAATGGAGCATCAGCTTGAGCTGGAAAGACAAAATCCTTCCATCCTAAAAAGCCGTGAAAGCATTGAGCGATATACACAACAATTTATTCAACAAGGCAATGCAAATAGAAGTAATGTAGTGGTTATTACTATTCCGGTTGTTTTTCATATTATTTATAGTACTGCTGCTCAAAATATTTCAACTGCTAGAATTAATGCCCAAATTGAAAGACTGAATATTGACTTCGCAAAAATGAATAGTGATACAGGCTTGATTCCTCCGGCATTTCAATCAATTGCTGCAAATACCCAGATTCAATTTTGCTTGGCCCAGCAGGATCCAAATGGAGTTTCTACCAACGGTATTTTAAGAATTTCGACTACCACAAATCCACTTCCGACCTTTCCAAGCAGCGTATCGGCACCTTGGAACCGTAATAATTATTTAAATATTTATGTAGGAAATTTTAGTGGCGGCATTTTAGGAGTTGCTCAATTGCCCGGTGGTTCTGCAAGTTCAGATTATGTAAACGCGCTATTTACCACTGTGGGAGGCCCAGGTGCGCTGGGTACCGAACCCAATTATGATTTGGGTCGAACATTAACCCATGAAATAGGTCATTGGTTGAATTTGTATCACACTTTTGAGGGAGGCTGCTCGGGTTTAACTGCAAATAATTGTGCTAATGCCGGTGATAGAGTGTGTGATACACCCCCAACATCATCATCCAATTTTGGTTGTCCGGGCATTCAAAATACTTGTACCGAAACCACTCCTTTTCCACCTCCATATTCAAACGATCAAAACGATCAAACTATGAATTATATGGATTATCCTGATGATGCTTGTATGTTTATGTTTAGCGCAGGACAGGCGGCTAGAATGACCGCTTGTTTAAATGGAATACGGTCCAGCCTATTAACTTCTCCGGGTTGTTCCCCAGTAATCATTTCGGTTGATGATGCAGGTGTAACGGCAATAAATTCACCAACTGGTTTTATTTGTGCTGCCAATTATATTCCTGAGGTGACAATAAAAAATTATGGTACAGCACCTTTAACATCCGTTGATATTAATTATCAAATTGACAATGGCGCGGTGCAAACACAAACTTATTCAGGTTCGCTTGCGAACAATGCTTCTGCTACAGTAACCTTTCCTGTTCAAAATGCAACGGCTGGTACTCATCTATTTAAATGCTTTACTACTTTGCCTAACGGATTTGCTGATCCCAATCCAATAAACGACACGGCTGTTAGTTCTTATAATATTGTAGCGGGTCAGGCTATTCCCTACCAGCAACCATTTACGTCAGCAGTTCCTTTTCCGCCAACAGGCTGGACTATTAGTAATCCGGATGGAGGTGTTACCTGGGAGCGAAATGGCTCTTATGGTCATTTGGCTAATGGTTCCATATGGATGGATAATGCGAATTACAGTTCCAATAGTGAAATAGATGAAGCTATTATGCCTCCTCTAGACTTAACAACTACAGCTGGAGCATCATTAAATTTTTGGGTAGCTTATACCTATTGGACACTGCCTTATCAATATTCTGATACACTGGAAATATTAATTAGTACAGATTGCGGAGTTACATTTACTACCATTTATAAGAAATGGGGGCCAGCATTAGCAACAGCACCCGGACAGGCTAGTGATTTTTTTCCAACTGCATCACAATGGAGATTAGAGAATGTTAGTTTGGCGCCCTATTTAACTTCTAATAAAGCGATTATTAAGTTTAGAAATATTACGGATTACGAAAACAATTTATTTATTGATGATATTAATATCGATCTCACTACTGGTATTAATTCAACTAATATCCAATCCACATTTAATGTGCATCCAAATCCAACAACCGGAATAGTATACATAAAGTATGATAATAAAGAGCAGCAGCTAGTGGATTTAAAAGTTTTAAACTCATTAGGTGAAGTGTTGTTAACTGAAACTTTAAAAGTTGATGGTTCTATAAATAAGCGACTTGATTTATCAGGTTATGCAAATGGCGTATATCAAATTGTGTTAACCAATAGCGAGCAAACCCTTTATAGAAAATTTGTAATTGCTAAATAGTTTGTTTGCCATTCAGTAAAATTGTTGGCCGCATATAGAATTGTTTCAACGTTTTTAAAATCCCAAAAAAAATCCAAATCGAAACGATTTGGATTTTTTTTGAAAGAGGAAAATTAATGACTTTCTACTTCATGCTTTTTGTACTCATCCATTAATTTTTTCTGCATATCTCCGGGCACCGGAGCATAATCTGCAAATTTGATATTTACACGTCCTCTTCCTTGTGTAATACTTCGTAACGAAGCATTGTATTTGTCCAATTCGGCCAACGGAGTTTTAGCTTTTATTACTTGATTACCTCCAACGTTTTCCATACCGAGAATAGTGCTTCTTCGAGTTTGTAATTCACTCATTACATCACCCATCATACTTTCCGGTGCTGTTGTTTCAACTTCATAAATCGGCTCGAGCAATCGTGGCTCAGCCATATGAAATGCTTCTTTAAAAGCCATCATGCCTGCTATTTTAAAAGAAAGGTCGTTGCTATCAACAGCATGCATTTTGCCATCATATACACTTACCCTAACATCACGAACATAAGAGCCTGTCAATGGGCCCTCATTCATTTTTTCCATAACGCCTTTTATAATTGAAGGAATAAAACGTGTGTCAATCACTCCACCTGTAATACAGTTATTAAAAACAAGTTTGCCTCCCCATTTCAGGTCCATCACTTCTGTATCGCGCACCGGATAATCCTTAAGAGCGGGCATGCCTTCAAAATAGGGTTCGATTTTCATATATACTTCTCCAAATTGTCCTGCGCCACCTGATTGCTTTTTATGTCGGTAAGATGCAATAGCAGGCTTCTGGATAGTTTCGCGATAAGGAATTCTTGGATGAAGAAATTCAACATCAAGTTTGTAAATATTTTGCAATCGCCATTTAGTTAATGAAAGATGTAACTCGCCCTGGCCATGCAAAATCAATTGCTTTAACTCGCTGCTGTATTCAACCATCAAGGTGGGATCTTGAGCATGTATTTCAGTTAATACTTCTCCAATTTTCTCATCATCCGCTTTGTTTTTTGCAATGATGGCGATGCGCACTTTAGGATCGGGAAAATGAATAGGATCAATATTTCCTTTGGCTCCTTTACCATTGAGAGTATGATTGGTGGCCGTGTTTTTAAGTTTTAAGGTTGAGCCAATATCTCCTGCTTTCAATCGATCAACCGCATTTCGGTTTTTGCCGTCCATAATAAAAAGTTGACCTATGCGCTCAGTAGTGTCGGTTTTTTCGTTCATTAAATCCATTCCAACTGATACCTCACCACTCATTACTTTAAAGAAACTGAGTTTGCCTAAATGGGGTTCAATAAGGGTTTTAAAAATAAAAAGTTGAGTAGGGTGGGCCGGATCACATTTAACTGCCGTGCCATCTTCCATTATTTCAGCCGGAGCATCAACAGCAGAAGGCGCCACGTTATCAATAAAGCCCATCAGCCTTCCACTTCCCATATCTTTTTTAGCGGATAAGCAAAAAACCGGAAATATTTGATGTTTCATCATTCCAATTTTTATTCCAGCCCTTAGCTCATCTTCATCGAGATTCCCTTTTTGAAAATAAAGTTCCATTAGATGCTCATCATTTTCAGCCGCTTTTTCAACTAACTCGTTATGTAACTTTTCTGCGCGTTCTTTTTCTACTTCCGGTATAGGAAGTTTCTCAGGTTTACCTCCCGTTGACGGAAATTTATACATTGTCATTTTGAGCAAATCAATGATGCTGTTAAATCCTTGTCCGGTATTCAGCGGATATTGCATTAATGTTACAGCATTGCCAAAATATCGTTTTGCTTGCTCAACAGTCTCATTAAAATTGGCCATCTCATTGTCTAGTTGGTTTATCGCAATAATGGTTGGCTTGTTGTATTTGTCAACATAACTCCAGATTAATTCGGTGCCAACTTCAATTCCATGGTGTGCATGGAGCAACATAACCGCTGTGTCGCAAACACGAATGGAAGAAATTACTTCACCAATAAAATCGTCAAGGCCGGGTGTGTCAATAATATTTATTTTATAATCCTTCCATTCAGTATGCATGGTTGTTGAGTAAATGGAATTACCTCGTTCGTGTTCAATTTCATGAAAATCTGAAACTGTATTTTTATCTTCTACAGTTCCTCTCCGGCTAATCAAGCGGGCTTCAAACATCATGGTTTCGGCAAGTGTTGTCTTGCCGCTTTTCGCAGAGCCAATTAGCACCACGTTTTTAATGTGTTTTTCATCGTAAGTTTTCATATTTTTTAGATTTAGTTATACAATTAAAAATGGGTAAATTATTTTTCTTAAGTCATGGCAATTGGTAAATCTATTTGCATGTTTAAAATTACAATATTTTTGAATTAATCTTTTGATTTTTATTAAATGGTAGGATTTTGGAAAAAAATTCATTTCTTTTGTTGAATCAGCCCTTTTT
Organism: Bacteroidota bacterium; assembly: GCA_031409815.1. Taxonomy (GTDB): domain Bacteria; phylum Bacteroidota; class Bacteroidia; order AKYH767-A; family OLB10; genus JANLUX01. Next base: position 9,793 of record JANNXV010000229.1, on the reverse strand, counting down.
GGATATATATTTGCTAGGGTAAAACAAAAACTAATTTAAAACTAAAAAAAATGAAAAAATTATTAATTGCTTTCGCCTTAGTAGCAATGGGAGCTGGAGCTTTTGCACAGGCAAACAAGTCAAAGTCTAAAACCCAAGCTAAGCCTGTAAGTAAGGAAGCTGCTGCATCACAAGCTGCTGTGGTGGCGCCAGCTGCTATTTCAACTGACTTTTATACGCGTGTTGGAGGCGAAGTTTTTTTAATGAAAGGCGGCCAAAGGAATGGTTTAGAAAACGAATCAGTAAGATTTGAAAATGGTAATTATCTTACCCGTGAAGGTGTGTTAGTTTTTAATAACAACACCGAAAAGATGATGCTTGAAGAAGGAATGAGAGTGGATTTGAAGGGTAATTTAATTGACAGGTCTAAGGAAGTTGCAACTCCTGAAATGCAAGATATGAAGCAACTTGAAGTTGCTCCTGAAAAGTAAGTACAATTTCTTATACTGTTTTAAAGGCGACTTTCAATTTTTTTTGAAAGCCGCCTTTTTTATGTAAAGTTTAGTTTCTTTGCACACCCAAATTAAAAATGGGGCATTAGCTCAGCTGGCTAGAGCGCTTGCATGGCATGCAAGAGGTCATCGGTTCGACTCCGATATGCTCCACATTTTTTTTACATTAATAGTAGTAAATAATATTTCACTGCTCTTGATTTCCACGAGTTAAATGCTTCTCACTATCAATGCTGACTTTTAGTATTGCTCTTGTAAGTTGTGAATTTTTCTGAATCAATAAATTAATTCTTTGAGTCTATTTTGCATCTTGTAGTAGAACAAAATAATGGTGTAAAGTGAATTACGATTGCACGCTTTACTTTTGCCGATGAATTATGGATTCTAATAAAACACGACTTGATAAATGGCTTTGGGCTGTTCGGATTTATAAGACAAGAAGCATAGCTGCTGAAGCCTGTGATAAGGAGCGTGTGACAGTAAATGAAGTTTCTTCGAAACCATCAAGAAATGTTAGATCTGGAGATTTAATTGTAATTCACATGGGTCCCTATAAAAAGCATGTAAAGGTTTTGCAATTGTCTGAAAGAAGAATGGGAGCACCGATGGTTGTGAACTATTATATTGACTTAACACCTAAGGAAGAAATAGAAAAATTGGACTCGTATAAGGCAGCAATGGCTAGTTATGGAGTAAGGGGTGCCGGACGTCCAACGAAGAAGGACAGGCGCGATCTCGAGGATTTTTATGATTGGAAAGAGGATTAAAATGCGTCAACTATTTGCTAAAGTAAGGAATGGATTATCTGTGACTTGCTGCTTTTTTCAATTACTTTTGCCTCCCCTTCACAAAACATGTACTCACTATTAGTAAAAGAAATTAACAGCTTTTTAAACTCGCTGATAGGATATATTGTAATCATTGTTTTTTTGGTGACCATTAGTTTGTTTCTATGGATATTTCCGGGTGGAGAAATGAATATTTTGGATAGTGGGTATGCAACTATCGAACCTTTGTTTGCCATCACTCCATGGGTATATTTGTTTCTGGTTCCAGCCATCACTATGCGTATGTTTTCAGAAGAGAATAAGGCAGGAACCATTGAGTTATTGCTGACAAAACCGCTTACCGAACTACAGGTGATAATGGCTAAATACATCAGCGGAGTAATGTTGGTTCTTATTTCACTACTTCCAACAGTTGTTTTTTATTTTACTGTTTATCGCTATAGTTTACCAATGGGCAATGTTGATAGCGGAGCTACATTAGGGAGTTATATCGGCTTGCTTTTGCTTGGGGCAGTATTTGTTTCGATTGGATTATTTGCATCTGCTTTAGCTGATAACCAAGTGGTGGCGTTTATCATTGCGTTATTTCTTTGCTTAATCAGTTTCACTGGGTTTGAATCATTGGCTGCTATCTCGCACCAAGGCTGGCTAAATAATCTATTAGCAATGTTAAGTATCAATGCTCATTATGTTAGTATGAGTCGGGGAGTTATTGATACTCGTGATGTAGTTTATTTTTTAAGCATTATTATGTTTTTTATTATGCTCACTAAAGTTAAAATTGAAAGCAGGAAATGGTAATTCATTTGTCAATTAGCAGGTGGAACTTTGCAGAAGGTTACTGCCTATCTTCAATTTTCAACCTTCAATTTATGTTTTAATGAGGAATCAGAAAAAACAAAACTTAATTCAACTGATACTTGTCATTGGCATTATTGTATTAGCCAATTTCATTTCGTCATTTGTATTTACGCGTGTTGATTTAACTGCCGACAAGCGCTATACACTTTCTGAATCAAGTAAAAAATTAGTTAGTAACTTAAAAGATGTTGTTTATGTGAAGGTGTATCTTGAAGGAGATTTTCCTGCCGGATTTACGCGGTTGCGTAATGCTACAAAGGAATTACTGGATGAATTGAGGTTGCATTCAAAAGGTAATCTTGAGTATGAATTTATTGATCCTTCAGCTAACCCCGATTCAAAAGAGCGAAACAGCCTTTATAGACAATTGGTTGAAAAGGGATTGCAACCAACCAATCTGGAAGAAACCAGCAAAGAGGGATCGAGCCAAAAAATTATTTTCCCTGGAGCGATTATCAGTTTTAGCAACCAGGAAATCCCGGTTCAATTATTAAAAGATCAATTGGGTACAGCGCCTGCCCAAATGTTAAACAACTCTATTCAAAACCTGGAATATGAAATAACCAGTTCAATACATAAAGTAACTAACCCCTACCGACCAACAATTGGTTTTTTGGAGGGAAATGGAGAGTTGTCAGCTCGAGAGGTAGAGGATTTATCCAATAGTTTGAAAAGCACCTACGAAATAAAAAGAATTAGAATAGATGGTAAACTAGGTGTACTTAATGAATGCCGGGCTTTGATTATTGCAAAACCTGATTCTGCTTTGAATGAAAAGGATAAGTTTATCATCGATCAATTTATAATGCATGGTGGAAAAGTTGTTTGGCTTATTGATCAAATGCAAGTAACAATGGATAGTCTTTCAACTCGTGGCGAAACTATTGCATTGGCCCGGTCGCTCAATTTAGACGATATGCTTTTTCGCTATGGAGTTCGCATCAATTACGATCTCCTACTTGATTTGCAAAGTGCTCCCATCCCTGTGGTAACTGGTATGATTGGTAATCAGCCCCGACAACAGCTTCGTCCATGGTTTTATTTTCCGGTATTAACCCCCAGTTCTACTCAAGTGATTGTGAATAATTTAAACTCAATCAAAACGCAGTTTGTTAGTAGTATGGATACCATCACATCTCAAGGTATTACCAAAACCGTTTTATTAAGTACTTCGCGTTATACGCGAGTTCAAACAGCACCGGTTAGAGTAAGTTTGGGTATCATGCAATTAAAACCGGAGCCAAGACAATTTAATCAACATGACATTCCGGTAGCTGTATTGTTAGAAGGCGATTTTCAATCACTTTATAAAAATCGTGTTCCTCCTTCTATATCACAAGATTCATTAATTGATTTTAAACAGCAAAGCAAAAAGCCAACTAAAATGGTGGTAGTTTCGGATGGTGACATTATTCGAAATGATTTTAGCAAGGGACGAGCCCTAGCCCTTGGTTTTGATAAATACACAAGCACCACTTTTGGTAATAAGGATTTTATGCAGAATGTAATAGATTTCTTATGTGATGATTCGGGAATCATGACTGTAAGGAGTAAAGAATTTAAATTGCGAATGCTGGATCCGGCAGTAATAGAATCTCAATCTTCAACATTACAAATAGTAAATTGCACAATTCCGGTTGCGGCAATTATGCTTTTCGGAATCTTTAAATTTTACCGAAGAAAACGGAAATATTCCCGGACTTAAGTCAACGAGATTGAAAATTATCCTTAGAAGAAATTAATGAAAAAAAATCGCATCATATTTATCCTATTTATCCTAATGGCCGCTGCAGCTATTTATTTTTATTACACCCAAAAATCGGGTACAATTAAAATGGAGCTGAGCGATTTTGCTGTTGCTGACACGCTTTCGATAGATAAAATATTTATGGCTGACCGTGAGGGACATTCTGTTACATTGACAAGGCAAAGTCCAACCGAATGGAGCGTTAATAATAAATTTCAAGCTAAACCATCGGGTATAAGCACATTGTTATATACCATCAGCGCCATTGAAGTAAGAAGTCCTGTTGGTAAGAATTTATATAATTCCACCATGAAACTGATGGCTTCAAAATCAACCAAGGTCGAGATCTATCAGCATGGCGACTTAGTAAAAACTTATTATGTAGGTCATCCTACCATGGATAATTTAGGGACTTTTATGTATTTGCAGGGGTCAACCGTGCCATTTATTGTTCATATACCTGGTTTCAACGGATTTCTCTCAACACGTTATTTTGCCGAAGAGCAAAATTGGCGCGATAGGGGTTTGCTACATACCGAACCTCAATTAATCACCCAAATTTTAGTTAAGAATCCGGTAAATCCTGATTCTACACTGGAAATTCGCAAAATTAAGGAAGGGGAATATTCTGTTGGAAACGGGAAGCAATTGCTGGCTGCTTTCGACAAAAGAAAACTTAACGCATATATTAATGGTGCCTCCAATATTTTTTATGAGAAACTGGATAATGAAATGACAGGTGAACAACGTGATTCAATTTTGAAAGCAGGCCCTTTTAGTATTTTATATGTGGAGGCAGGAAATAAAAAAGTGAGTGCTAATCTATACCGTAAACCTGTTTCTGTTAGTTCCAGATCGCAGTACAACGAAACAACAGGCAAAATATGGTCTTATGATCTTGATCACTTTTACCTAATGCTGGATCAAGATACAACCTGGTATAGGTGTCAATACTTCCAATACGACCGATTGTTGAAAACTACTGGCTATTTTTTGCCTTCTTCAACAGGGAAATAGGTTTGGCTACATTTCAATAAATTATATTTGCCAGAAATAAAAAAACAATTTTGCATTTTAAATTATGGATTTGAGATGGGTTAAAACCAGCCTGAAATGCATAATTTTAAATCTAAAATCTAAAATCTAAAATTCCAATGGCTACTGCTACCGCTGAAAAAACCAAACCAATGAAATTTGTTGTGTCATCCTCTTCGCTACTAAAGCAATTACAAAGCATTAGCGGAGCACTAAACAGCAACTCACCTTTGCCAATTCTCGAAAACTTTTTGTTTGAGTTAACGGCTGGCGAATTAAAAGCTTCGGCCAGTGATTTGGAAACCACCATGAGCACAACTATTCCTGTGGAGAATAAGGAAGAAGGAAAGATAGCAGTACCAGCAAAAACTTTGCTCGATACTTTAAAAACCTTCAGCGAGCAACCGCTTACTTTTAAAATTAATGAGAATAATCTCCAAATGGAGATCAGTTCTGATTCAGGAAAGTTTAAACTAACCTGTCTAAAAGGAGAAGAGTTTCCAAAAATTCCTGTTATTGATAAACCAAATACTATTGAAATGCCCAGCGAAGTATTGTTAGAGGCAATTAATAAAACCGTTTTTGCTACTGGTAATGATGAATTACGACCAGTAATGACTGGTGTGTACTGCACCATTGGGAAAGATGGGTCTACATTTGTTGCTACAGATGCTCACCGATTGGTGCGCTACCGCAGAAGCGATATGCGTGCAACTAAAGAAAGTTCTTTCATAATGCCAAAGAAACCTTTGGGCCTGTTAAAAGCAAATTTAGGGGGAGCCAATGCCAATGTTAAAATTGACTATAATGAAGCAAACGCATTTTTTACGTTTGATAATTTCAGCCTCATCTGCCGTTTGATTGATGGACGATATCCAAACTACGAAGCAGTAATTCCCTTAGATAATCCTAATAAACTTACTATCGATCGCATGGCTTTTTTAAATGCCATACGCAGGGTCTCAATCTTCTCCAACAAAACAACACATCAGGTAAAATTTAAAATAGCCGGTAGTCAAGTTGATATTTCAGCAGAAGATGTTGATTTTGGTAACGATGCCAACGAGCGTTTGACCTGCAGTTATGATGGAAAGGATCTTGAGATTGCATTCAATGCTCGTTTTATAATGGATATGCTTAGCAACCTTAGTTGTACTGATGTTCAACTGGAAATGAGTTTGCCAAATCGTGCAGGATTACTTTCACCACCCAAAGATCAGGCAGATCCTGCTGAGGATTTACTGATGCTGGTGATGCCGGTGATGATGGGGTAAATGGTTTTCTGTCGGGCTTAATCTGTTCATTTTAATCTTTCCTGTTTGATTAGTTTATTTTTCGATCAAATAGGTAATCTATTTTAATTCCCTTTAACAATTATTTTTTGTTTCGGTAATTCTTTTATGTTGATATTTGATTAATCAAATAACCATCGTCATGTTGAAAACTAAAATTAACCAGTATCAAAAAGTGAAATCCGGTAAACTTATTGGGAAATCACTACTAATCACAACATTTTTAGTAATTCTTGTTTCAGCAAAAAGTTTTGCTGTAGCGCCAAACGATAGTTGCCAGAGTGCAACACTTTTAACGGTTCAAAATTCAGGCACAGTATTCACACCACTGTATGACAATCTCAATAATTCATCCAACGCTGTTCTAATGACCATTTGTTCCGCAGCACAATACAGCGATCTTTGGTACTACTTTGTTGCCACTAATGATACACAAGTGGTTTTTTTAAAGTCGCTGACTTCCGGGTTGCTGCCTTCAATGGAATTATTAGTTGGAAGTTGTGGCGCACTCACCAGTTTAAATTGTTACAGCAGCAGCAATGTAATTACAATGACTGCTTTAACATTTGGTCAAACCTATTATTTACGGAGCTATGCATTTACCGGTGGACCTAAATATGAAATATCATTATTGAATGTTCCATCCAACGATAGTTGCATAACTGCTTTTAATCTGCCTGTTTATCGTGACGATCAGCCACATGTAGCAGGATTATATTTCTGGACAGCGGCAAGTAATCCCGGAACTAATCTTTGCAATCCTCCTTGGAATCCTTATGATATTTGGTTTAAGTTTACAGCCACCGACACTGCACAGGTTTTATACATTGATGGAATAGCGGCTTACCTGGATTTTGAAGTTTACAGTGGAACATGTGGAAGTCTTGTTTCAAAACAATGTGGAGGATTTAATAATACTGACCACGCCAAGTTTCGCAATTTAACTATTGGTCAGCAATACTATTTCAGAATACTTACCGATATAAATAATTCGTATCCGCTTTTTAAAGTCGCATTGATGAATCCTGTTTCAAATGATCATTGTCCAGGAGCTATCACACTTCCGATGAGTGCATCATTTGCTGATGATAATGAAGTGCCCGGAGATTTATGGTTTGGTTTTCCGTCACCAGGATCCTGTAATGCAGAAAATGATTTATGGTACAAGTTTACTGCAAATGCAGCGAGTGCATTTATTAAGGTTCAGAGTTTTACACCGTTGAGTTTTTCAGTTTATAGTGGTAATTGTGGTTCTTTAACTTCAGTGCTATGCAGTATTCCTGCTAATGGAAAAGTAACAGGCTTGACCACAGGTAACACTTATTATGTGCAATTACATTCATCTTTAAACACACAACAGTTTTTCAATATTGCTGTAACGCCCACATTGAGTAACGATGATTGTAGCGGAGCCATTACAGTTACACCAAGTGATAAATTATTTGCAGAGTTTCCTGTTGAAGCAACCACTTTTTCTGCTACGCAGTCGCAACCAGGTTGCGCGGGCAGTGCCGATGATGATGTGTGGTTTAAGTTTACAGCTAACAGAACCGAATATTCTTTTGAAGTTACTAGTGACGATGTTAACTTGTTTGGTCTGGGTTACGTGTATGAATTATTTAGCGGAAATTGTGGTTCGCTCAACAGTATTAAATGTGATACCGTAAAGAGTGATATATTGGATAAACTAAAGAATTTAACAGTTGGTCAAACTTATTATTTGCGTTTATATACCGGAAACCCTAATCAGTATGCACATTTCAAATTAGCTATATTTAATTGCAATGATGAATGTGCAGGAGCTGCACCAATTGTTTTAACCAAAAGTCCGTATGATAACAACCTGCCTATTTACAATTTTTATGGTGCAACTCAATCTTTACCTCCGTGTGGTACTGGTACAGCCAACGATCTCTGGTTTTATTTTACAGCAACACAATCATCACTTAGTTACATTGTATCCGATGCCGGAACTTCGGGAACAGCAAAAGTGGAAGTGTTTTCGGGAAGTTGCGGATCATTAACAAGTATGGTTTGTCTATCAGGACCTGAAGGTTATTTTGGCGGATTAACTGCCGGTCAGCAGTATTATCTTCGTGTGTATTTTAGTTCCATCTATACCATCTCTCGTTTTAAAATAAGATTGTTTACTTCACCATTCAATGATGAAATTTCCGGAGCAAGGAAATTGCCTGTAACCAATGATCAGGTAATGGGATTGAGTAATCAATTGGCTAACGGAGCCTCTGCTTCATTCCCGAATTATTGTTCAGGTAGTACCGTTACCGTGAATGAAGACGTATGGTATTATTTTGTAGCAACGAAAACAGCGCAATATTTAGTGAACACCTCATCCGCTAACCAAAGCGAGTTTGAATTAGAAGCATACAATTCAAAAAATAATTTGCAGAGTAATATCATCAGTTGCGGAGGCATCACTCGTGTGATTCCACAAACCGGAACTATAAATGCAGGTGATACAGTATGGCTTCGTGTTTATCCCAATAATAGTAGTGGAACTTACAAAGGAAGTTTTGATTTAGTTGTTTCAATTTATAATTCAAGCACTTTAAACGATGAACCTGCTGATGCATTGGATTTACCTTTTTCAAACAGTTATCAATATACTTACAGGAGTTACGATTTCACATTATCATCAGTAAGCAATAGTTGTTTAACCACTAGCGCAGCATTTGAAGATTGTTGGTTTAAGTTTACTGCTCCTTCCTTAACCGCAAGCATCGTATTAGATGAAGGGGAGGGTCAAAAAGCATATCTTGAAATATTTAGCGGAACGCCAGGCAACTTAACTTCTATTGAATGTGCAGATAATATTCTTAATCTGCCTTCATCACTTATTGCTGGTCAACAATATTATCTGCGTTCACTTACACCAGGTGGAAACGACTTCCGACTCGGAATTTTTTACAACGATACTTTAGAAAAAAATTCCTTGGTAGCTGTGCATTGTTTGGGACCCAATTTAGTGCCCAACCCAAGTGCTGAGTGTACCACTTGTAATGAAATCTGTAAGGGTGAATTGATATCTACAGGGTCGCGATTAGCAGGTTACTTTAATACGGATGATTGGTTTATGCCAACTGATGGTTCGGCTGATTATATGAACAGTTGTGCCAATACTTATTATGGTGGAGCCAATACTCCTACCAGTTATGTAACTCAAGGTAGCACTAAATATTTATGGAGTGATATAGTTCCCCGAAATGGTAAAGGTTATCTTGGATTGTTTACTTATACAGCCGGTAATTATCGCGAATATGTTTCCACCGAACTCACTCAAACATTGGTTCCCGGCAGGAGTTATCTGGTTTCGTTTTACGTAAATAAAAATTATAATTCGCCCATGATTTGTAACAAAGTTGCTGCATTGCTAACAACAGATCGCATTATAGTAACGAATAACAACTCAACAACTATTTTCGCTAACAATCTTCCGTTTGAACCTCAAGTTGCATGGAATGATAGTTTTTATATTGGAGGAGATAAATGGTACAACGTCTCAGCAATCATAGTTGCTGATAAGCCTTATAAATATTTAACGATCGGAAATTTTGAAAC
>JANNXV010000228.1:0-1654 GCA_031409815.1 Bacteroidota bacterium | reverse complement strand
AAAGGAAATTGGAGATATGATATTGTTGAGGCAGGTTATAAATGCAACATGACAGATATAAATGCAGCTATTGGGTTGGTTGAACTGGAGCGTTATGATGAAGACACTTTAGTTAATAGAAAGGCGATTTGCAATCAATATTCGACCTTACTTTCAAAGTATGAGTGGGCTGAATTGCCCGTTATGCAAAATAATCGTGCTGAAAGTTCTTACCACTTATACCCTTTACGCATAAAAGGAATAAGCGAACAACAGCGAGACCATATCATGCAACGTATTTTTGACAAGAACGTTTCTATCAATGTGCATTTTATCCCTTTACCAATGTTAAGCTATTATAAGAATCTTGGTTACGATATAAAAAAGTACCCCATTACTTATGATAATTATTCTCGCGAAATTTCATTGCCTGTTTTTTATGATCTTACTACTGCTCAGATTGAGGAAGTAGTAAAAGCATTAGTTCATTCAGTTGATGAAGTGATTTTACAAAAAGCGGTTTAAATGTTTAAGAGATTGATTGATATTATCGTTGCACTTATTTTTCTAATAATTCTCACACCCTTATTTTTAGTTATTGCAATACTTATAAAAACAGATAGCGCAGGTCCGGTTTTTTATTTACAACAACGTGTTGGATTAAACAATTCAGATTTCGCTATTTTTAAATTCAGAACCATGCATACAGATGCCGATAAAATGGGATTGCTCACCATTGGAGAGCGCGATCCACGAGTTACAAAAGTTGGCTATCTACTACGTAAATACAAATTTGACGAATTGCCACAGCTTATTAATGTAGTAATCGGAAACATGAGTTTAGTAGGCCCCAGACCTGAAGTACGCAAATACGTTTCGTTGTATAACCAAGAGCAATTGAGAGTGCTATCTATAAAACCTGGCATTACAGATTATGCTTCAATAGAGTATTCAAATGAAAATGAGTTGCTAAGTCAATCAGAAAATCCTGAAGCAACTTACATTGAAAAAATAATGCCAGCCAAACTAGTATTGAATTTGAAATACATCAACGAGCAAAGTTTTTTTACTGATATTAAAATCATGTGGAAAACTATTCTAAAAATAATCAATTAAAATGTCCGTGAATGAACTTAACAATTAGCAAACAAAATATACTATCAAAATACTGGGACGAAAAACCACTTGTTTTAATATTGATTGCTGCTGTATTCTTTAGATTAATAGCGGTAATTTTTTCAAAAGGATATGGTATGCATGATGATCACTTTCTGGTGATAGAAGCAGCTCAAAGTTGGGTGGATGGAGCAGATTACAACAACTGGTTGCCATCAGCTTCCAATCCAAATGTACAACCGTCAGGCCACAGTTTGCTTTATCCTGGATTGCATTACCTACTATTCAGAATGCTTGAGTTTTTTGGAATGTCGGAACCTCAAAGTAAAATGTACATTGTTCGTCTGCTGCATGCCATCTACTCTATGAGTATTGTGTACTTAGGCTATAAAATTGCCTATCGTTGTAGCGGAATCAAGGCCGCTAAAATATCAGGAGGTTTGTTAGCTATACTATATTTAATGCCAATGATGAGTGTGCGGAATCTTGTTGAGTTTGTATGTATCCCTCCATTATTATACGCTACTTGGCTCACCATTAAAAATTCAGAAAGCAAAAG
>JANNXV010000227.1:0-40660 GCA_031409815.1 Bacteroidota bacterium | reverse complement strand
TTACTATTTTTAAAGTATCCTCTAAACTGATGTTGTTTATTGAAAGATATTTTTGTTTACTGTACTTGCTTTCAAACTCATCGAACACTTGTTTATATTCATTTGTCAGCGATTTTATATCTTCTACGTTAAGTTCTTGTTTTCGTTTCAAAATTGTTTCAGGCGGTGCAAATAGAAAGATATTTATCTGTGGCTTATAAATAAAAAAATACAAACCTTTTGTTATCCACTTGCTAATAACAATGTTAGTTCTCTTCGGATCCGCTATAAAATCAAAATAATACCGATCATACAAAACAGTGTATCCTCTCAAAATATATTTGAAATATACATACCACTGACCAACGATATAATCGGCAAAATAATATCCGAATCGAAAAAAGGATAAAACAGAACTTTGGTTTTTTCCCTGACGAGGCAAGCTGTTTTTGGCCCGCTCTTGCGCATTGTTTTTCCCGTGAACAAAGGAGCTGAGAATAGGTAAAATTGATGGGCGATGACGAAGAAGAATGGTGCGCTGCCTGTATTTGTTTTTTAATGTGTCGTTAATGTTTTCAAGAACGGTTGACTTTCCGGCACCGTCCACACCACTAAAACTAATAACATAACCCCGACAATACTTTACATCGCGCAGCAAGTCAGAAACATAATTTGCTTTATTACCTAATTTGCTTAGCCCCTTGTTTGTATTGTAATTACTAATGGTGGTTACTATCTTTTTTCGATGTCTTTTATGTGGTTCATATAAATCATCCAGTGTATTAATGTGCAATTTATATTTATCACATAAGTAGCTAAATATTTGTACCCTGTCGTTTGCGTTTAGAGCTGTGAAATAGCTTTGGTAGCGATAGGGAACTTCCTCAGCATTTAGTAAATAGAATAGCATCACATATTCAAAATGGTGGTAATGGCTTGCAAGTTTTAAACCTTCAGTATTGGACATAGCATTTCGTAAAACATCCTCCGCTTCTAAATAAATAGTTCCCTTGCGGTCGAAACGATGAATGAGGTCTAATTCCAAATAACCCTGATCCTTGAAATATATACTAACAAAACTCACAAATGATTTGGAGTGGACTTGAACGTGTTCAACTTTTGAACCATCATTTATAATTTTAATGATAGCCGAAAGTTGACTTTCCGCAACCAACAAATCAATATCCGAGGTTTCGGGAATATCATTAAGGGTTGCAGATGTATGTTTTAGCAGCGCATAATCAATATTAACTAGTGCATTAAAAAAATAGCGAACGAACTCCTTTCTGTTTTGGCTTGGCTCCATTTCGCTTTTTTCAGCTACCGGTAATATCTTGTAGGGCGTCTAACCATGCATCAATCATCCAGTGCGACTGTGTTAACAGCTCTCTTTCATTCATATAAATTCTCATGTAATAACTGATATTAAAAAGCAAGTAGAGTTTATAGTGAAGCTGAGTATCAATATCATATTTATGACTGAGACTTTGAGTGAGCGGTGTTTGTAATACTTGTTTGATGTTTTCTTTGATGTCGGTAAAATTTTTTCTGTGCAGTAAAACCTGTGATTGAAAAACAAAATGAAATAAATCAAACAACATCGGAATGCCGTTTTTAGCCAACTCCCAATCGTAAACATATAGTCTGTTACTGTCCATGTACATGTTCCATGGAGTAAAATCCCCATGCGAAACAGAAACGGGAACCTCTGCTTCAACAGGAAGCGAACCCGATAGTTTTCCTAACAGATGAATAATTCTGCGCGTTTTAAATTCATCCATATCATTCATCAATGGTTGCTCGCTATACATCCATTGCAAATTATTTTCAATGGTTTGCCAGGCCGCGGTTTCTAAAATTATTTTTTTTTCGTGGTGCGTAGCGTAAAGCTCCCCAAGGGCTTTAATATGAATTTCGGTTATGCGGGTAGCAGGAATTACAATGCCGGGTTTAATATTACTTAAACGTGCAGTTCCTTTTACTCTCCCTTCTGTTACATGTGGAAGGCTAAGTGAAGTAAAATCGTATTTGTTAAGAGTTGTTAGCATATTAATTTCGTTTTGTAAATTTTTTTGTGCGATATCGCTTAAACATATTTTAATGAAGTGCGTGGTTTTATTTCCGTTATTTATTTCAATAATTAACTTTCTGTTCTCTCCTCTCGTTCCGGTAAAAATTGTAAATCGATCTTCATCGCTTATCCCGTATGTATCTTTAACGGCTGAAACCAATTCGGGTTTCACTAAAAAAGATCCTGACATCAAAAACTTTTTTAACCCTGTTGCATAGGCAACGCTAACTATTTTTTTATACAACCATGCTTTTAAGCTTTCAGAATTATACAATGCAAGGAATGAAGCTGCGCTCGCATCAACAGGTATCAGCCATCTTAAAGTGCCATCGGGGTTATTGACATAAAAAAACTTTTTCATACCCGACAGTTTCTCACTTCCGAAATAGAAAAGCATTTGCTTGAAATTGCCAGAACCGTTAGCTGAAATATTAAAACAAACACTCTTGTCAATAGGAGTAAATTTTTTTTGTGACCCGGCTCCGCTTAATCGCTCATGCGGATCGTAAACCGAAAACTCCTGCTCACTGCAAAACAATTGATGCAGGAGCTGAAGGTCGCTCAGGAAAACGGGTGTTGCGTTCATTAGAATTTGCCTTGCTATTTATACGCAACTTTTCATCAGATGGTTCCATAGAAACCATAAAAACAATCATGAGGTAAAAAATAATTCCATAATTGGTTTCACCAAAAATGCCAAACTCGGTAAACGAATTAACAAGTAATGGAATCAGTATGCCGATAGCTAATCTGCGTTTATACAAATCTGTTGTTTTAAAAATGGTAAAAATAGTTACTGCAAATTGGGCTAAAACTACTGTTAAACCTATCAAGCCAAGACCCATCAGTGCTTGTAAAAAAGTGTTGTGTGTCATTGCCCCTGCATAAGCATTGATGCTCTCGAATTTATCGGTATAGTCAATGCGCATATAGCCATATCCTAACAATGGTTCTTTAGGAAAATTGATGGACAACAGGTCCTTCCAGAATGGAATTCGTCCTGTCATATTCATAACTTCTTCAACATTACCTTGCTTAATAATTACTGATTTAATTAAAAATGGTATGGCTGCAAGCGTTGTTAAAATAACGCCTAAACGAATTCTTAAATCTTTTGTTTGCATGATGAAAAAGAAAACGATTAACAGTAAAGCAATCACCGATGAGCGCGAACCGGTGAGCACCAATGCGTAAACAAGCATTAGTATAAAAATGCCACTAATAAACTTTTGTGTTGAAAATTTCCAGTCTGTTATTGCTGCCCCAACCCCTACGCCAATTAACATTCCTAATTCATTCGGGTTAATAATAAAGCCGCCCAAGCGAGCCTCTTCTCCACCATGTGTCATTCGGTAAAAAAGGCCGGGGTTAACAATCATACCAATTAAAAAACCGGCAACAATGGTACTGATGGAAACAAATAATAATTTACTTAATCTGAAACCTGTGCTATTGTTACATTCGATCCAGACTTTTACAAACAGAAAAGCAAATACAAAACCTTCGATGTCCATCATTAGTTGCAGCGCACTGTCATTAAATGAAGATGACCACAATAGAGAACAAAGACCCAGGAATAAGTATGTCAGGTAAAATAATATTGGGAGAGGTTGATTGATATATACTTTTTGTCTCGATTGATGTAATTGTAGAATAAACAGGAATAAAGACAAACCGGTTACAAAAAACCGCAAACCTATTTTTAATACTTGTGTTACTATAACAGTTTCAGAAAGCATGAAATAACTGAGGATACGTACAATCAGAATAAAAACCAGAAGTGTACTAATTCCTTGTTGAGAAAATGAATTTATTTCTTTACTACTCTTCATAAATATCTGACAGTTGCTGCGCAATTTTAATCCAGTCGAAATTTTCTTTCACCATTCGAATGGCATTATCACCCTCCTGCAAAAGTTTGTTTTGATGAAATAGATTTTCAAAGTCAAGTAACGCGTGACAAATATTTTCCACATCCAATAATTTAATATGAATGCCGCAATCGTATTTATCCACTAACTCTCCCACATTAGTTCCGGTACTAACCAGCAGAGGTCGACTGAGTGCCGCGGCTTCCAATACTGCGGTTGGTGATCCTTCCGATCTTGATGGATGAAGAAACACATCCATATTAGCAATGAGATTTAATTTCTCTTCCCCGTATTTAGCTCCGTAAAAGATTACACGATCACCAAGATTGTACGCAATTACTTTTTGTTCTAATTTTTTTCGCTCAGTGCTGTCACCTATCAACCACAGAACTCCTTTGCCGTTGTTCTTAACATACTCACTAAAACTCTCAATCAGCAAATCCAGGCCTTTGTAATAAATATCCAGTCTTCCACAAAAACCAAACACCGGATAATAGTTGTGCTCGATACGTTGAAAATCAAACTTTAATTCTTCAATACATTGCCCATTAGGAATTATAATTTTGTTGTCAAGCTTCATTATTGTTGACATATGATCGAACTCACTTTTCCCTAAAAAATGAACCTTTTTGGCATGTTTTAGCATGGGTTTTTCATAGCTTTCGATATACCATTTTTTCAACAATGATTTTTTGCGCAGTGCTGCTTCGTTAAAAGCGCCATGAGGAGTATATACATACTTGATGTTTTTTTCGCGCAGCAGTTTTGTAACTAAATAAAACTCGCGTATCAATGCACCATGAATATGAAACAGCACATTACCTTTCAGCTGCTCAATCGCCATCATTAATGATGGATCTAAACCTCGTATATAATATTGCGATCGAAAAAGTCGTGTTGTAACCTCACGTTCAATCACCGCATCATTGGGAGAACCTGTGATGCCCCATATTTCCACATCATAACCCAACTTGTGTAAATATTCAGCATGATGATGTGCAACTTTATTTACACCGTTCATGCGGTTAGGGTTTGCTTTTCCTAAAACAAGATGTATAATTTTCATAAAGGATTGTTTAGTTCGATAGGGGTTTCTACGTAATAAAAAGTGTAAGGTTTCGGAATATTTTGCTTTAATTTAAAAAGTTATATGCCATGCTAAAACTTCCGTGCAACCTTAACCTTTTGTACAAAGTTCAACCTGTTTTGCAAAACAAGGGTCTGTTGAATCCACTAATTCACCTTTCTGTAAAAATAAAAGAGAGGCAATGCAAACACACAATTCTACCCTTCGTTACCTAACACTTTTTTTACCCTCTCGTCCCGATAAATTAATATTGATCCACATTTATATTTTCAAAACATTAACTTTTTACTTTTATGTCCGCACTGAAAAAAAATTATTTCTCCTTCAAGCAACAATTATCGTACTATTACATTCTTAAACTCAAATATCATGAAAACAAATTTGAAAAAATTCTTAACCTTACTTTTCATTGATGTACTCTTAAACAGTACCGTAATAGCACAACCATGTGGAATTGACATAGTGGGACCACATAGCTTTTGTAATGCTAATCCTACTGCTAACTTCACTTATTCATTTAATCTTTCCGTTGGTTCTACCATTCAATGGTTTCTTCTACCGACAGGTGGAGTAATTGCCTCACCGACTGCATCTACTACTTCAATTAGCTGGGCAACGGCTCCCAATGTTCCAGTTAAATTAACAGCCACAATGACCACAGGAACCACTGTTTGTACGTCTGAACTTTGGATTCAACCCTGTTGTTCTCCAACTAACATTTCTGTACATGATATTGACGATCCTTTAAATCAACTCCCACTTTTCTTGCCTGTTTCAAATTGCACTCCTACTAACAATAAAATTCTTGTACATGGAACAGTTAGCAACTATTATAATCTATCTATTCAGGGCTATTTTAATGTTGCAGCGGGCGAAGAAGTTTATTTTGAGTATTGCAATTTAGAAATGGGACCTGGCAGTGACTTTACAACATTTATAAGTGGTGCTACATGTAAATTATCTTTTAACCATTGCAACATAAGTGCTATGCCTGCCTGTAGTACTATGTGGAAAGGTATTAATCCGGGCGAGGATGCCGGGATTTATATTTTAAATTCTACATTAAAAGATGCACAGTATGGAACAGGGATGGCTATTAAAAATATAGTTCAATTAGTTAACGACACCTTTGAAAGAAACTATATTACTTTTTATGAACCACCAGTTACCTATCCGAACGCAATTATTAACAGACACTTTTTAGGGGGAAGTTTAATTGAAGGTAATACGTTTAACGGACAGCCACAATTGTTTCAGCCTTTTGCCGGACAAACACCATTGCCTGTAAATCAAAAATCTTATGCTGGAATTTATCTTAATAACGACAGCAACTTTGTTACCAGTAGCAACCCAAATGCTTTAGGTCCTAATGAGTTTCATCATTTGGCAACCGGTATTGAAATGCATAATTGCATTGCGAAGATTTATCACTGCTTGTTTCATGATATGAATAATGATACATACCATACGCCTGCAAGCGGTGTTGCAATGTATGCTGACAGAACTACTAATCTTTGGATTGGAGGTGCTCCGTCAGCGATAATTGGGGGTGTTAGTACATCCCAAGCAATTAAATGGAATCAGGTGGATAACTGTATAAGAGGAGTGTATGCTGTTAATGGAGTTTCGTTGACTGTTAATAACAATAGTTTTTCTGGGGGGCAAAATAGTGTTTACTGCACTAACAATAGAAACCAAACGATTTCGCACAATTCATTTGCTAATGCAAGTGTAGCGGGAGTAACAACTGCGTTGTGCAGCAACAGCAACATAACTGTTAATGATAATAATGTCTTTACAAATTGCTACATAGGTTGCGACTTTGCAAAGGTGCAAAACTCAAATCTGAATGTTTCACATAATACGTTCACTTTTACTTACCTGATTACCGGAAATTTTGCAAATACCGGCATCAAAGTTTATAATGGAGGTGTAGTGCCAACTAATCTTACTATTAGTAACAATAAATTTTATGATCCTCGTATAGGAATATATATGATCAATGTGCAAAGCCCCCCTACTGCTATTGCTCTGATTGAGAGCAATGAAATCCACATGAATACACCCTATGGTGTGATAAATAATAACGGGCAGGATTTAGTTGGAATCCAACTTTATAATTGCCCCGGTGTAACAGTGGATAATAATATTATTGATCGAACCAGTCCAATAACTAATGTACTTGTGCCGAATGCAATTAGTCGTTTACGGGGAATGTATATCAGCGGAAGCAATGTAAGCGGAAGCATTCTCAATAATCACATTTTGTTTAATTACATTCATAACATGGGAAGTGGAATGTATTATACTGCCGAATGCAGGGGTACTCAAATGCTGTGCAACCAAGTGGATGTTGCTGTTCAAGGCGTACACTTTAATCTTGCAAACATGTCTCCGCAAGGTACAGCCGCACATCCTTTTGATAATAGTTGGACTAACTTTCCAATTGCACCTGGAATTTTAAGAGTTGGCGGACAAACTAAAAACTTAGTACCCATTGCATGGTTTTATAAAGGGACAACATCCAGTAATGCTTATAGTTGTGATCCTGCTTCGCCTCAGGCGGCTGTTGGGTTTCCCAATGCAGGAGGTCCTTATATCTGCCAGATGGTACGGCCATCTGGCGACACAATAGTTGACCCCTCTTTGGTGGAAAGCATAGTAAATGATTATATTGAATATATTGATAACCCCGAGGTGAACAGATACTATGATAGAGTTTACGCATACAGATTATTGAATGAAGATGACAGCCTACGTAACAGTAATCCTGACTTGCAGCAATTTTATTTGGACAATAAAGGTGGAAATATCGGACAGTTTACTGAAGCGGACAGTTTAGCAAGGCTTGGACTTTGGCAGCAAGCTTTGGATTTAATTAATAGTTTGACTGATTCGAATCAGTTGGAATACAATAAAAGAATTACCATGCAAATTGAATTGCAACATCAAATAAGTGGAGAACAAGAGTATAATGTTAATGAAAGAAATATATTAATCGGTATTGCGCAACAAAGCGTATTTACCGGAGGCGAAGGAGTTTACAATGCACGGGCTATGCTTGATACTTTGGTGGATGATACTTTAACTGGTGGCAACTACCGGATAGCAAATAACACTATGTCTGTTTTAAATACTGATTATGCCGTTCACATTTATCCTAATCCTGCTGCAGGTAACGTGAATGTAGAAGTAAACCTAAATGAAGGAGATATTTTGCATTTAATAATAACTGATATTGAAGGCAAGCAAATCAGTGAATACACAACGGAGGACAAAAAAATAAATATTGATAAATTAGCGGGTGGTGTTTATCTTTTGCATGCTTATATCAACAATGGTTTTGTCAATCATTCTAAAATAACCGTTTTACAATAATAGATTCTCAAGCCTTCAGCTTAATAAGCTGAAGGTCTTATTAAATTATCTCTTATGTGTACGCGTTACTTTATATTTTCATTGTTCTGTCTAAGCATCACTTTGGCAAAAGCACAAAACAGAAATATTAACTGGGCCTTTGGCGATAGTTCGGGGATTAATTTCAATACCTCCCCCCCCTCTATGTTTGTTTCAAGCGCGAATGGAAGAGGAAGTTCTTGCTCAATTTCTGATTCTAGCGGACAGTTGCTTTTTTACACACATACTTTATATATTCCCGTTTGGCTTCAAGGCATCCCAAGAACTTGCGTTGTTTATAATAAACTTAATCAAGTGATGGATCAGGGTGATCATTTGATGGGAACAGGATGGTATAATGAATTAGTAATTATACCAAATCCAGATAATAATCAGCAATATTACTTATTTCAAACCGGTGTTTCTGTTGGTACTAACCCAGAGCTTTACTACTCAATTATTGACTTAAGTTTTAATAATGGCTTGGGTAAAGTCATTCAAAAAAACACTTTGTTGGATAGCGTTCAATGCACTGATGGATTAATAGCGATTAAACACGGCAATGGCAGAGATTGGTGGTTGTTGTTTAAAGATTGGAGTGTTCCCAATAATTCATATTTAAAATGTTTAATAACGCCAAGTGGTATTTCTTCAGTAATTAATCAGCATATTGGAACTCCTTCTGAAAATGGATTTTTAAATATGACCTTCAATAAAGACGGCACAAAAATGTGTACTGTTACACGTCAAGGCTTATTAGAGCTTTTTGATTTTGACCGCTGTACAGGTAATCTTAGTAACCCAAGTACAATAGATACTGAAAGTTTTGTTTTACCTGGCATTTATACTAATGCTGCATTTTCAGCCAATGGGAATGTATTGTACGTTGCATCTAATGATTCCATCTCACGCCTTTATCAATATGATTTGACTGCAACTAATATTACCGCTACAAAAGATACAATTGCTGAATTGAATTATCCGCTTTTTACCGGAGGCTTTTTACGTCTTGCTCCCAACAATAAAATATATTGGAGTTGCATTTGGTATGATGGATTTACCACTCCTTTTCCTTATCCTGATACCACTTATAATATTTACAACACAAACTTGAGTTTTATTAATTATCCTGACAGTCTTGGTACTGCATGTGATTTTCAGCCGTTCAGTTTTTATCTCGGAGGAACCAGAACTTATTGGGGCTTGCCTAATAATCCTGATTATGATTTAGGTGCTTTACTAAACAATCCTTGTCCTGTTGGATTAGAAGAATTACAGAATAAAAAGAATGAAATTAAAATTTATCCAAATCCTGCAAATTATAATTGCAGTGTGCTTGCACAGAGATTTTTTGATTCAACATTAATATTATACGATATATTGGGTAATGTGATTATGAAGCAAAGGTTTAATTCGAAAACTCAATTAAATCTTCAATCATTATCAAAAGGAGTTTATATTATTGAACTAACAGAAAAAAACGGAAACCGTTTAAAAACAAAATTGATAGTTGAATAAAAGATCGCCCTTCTTCGTTATCCCGTTTCTCTAAATCCACCTGATCACCTTCCTTAGTGACCACATGTAAATTACAAGCGTAATTAATTGAGTTACCATTAATCCACCAACTACACCATACAATCCAAAACTTTTAATAACTGGATAAGCACATAACAAACTAAATGCGGAGCTTACGATGAAAGAAAGAAAAATAAGTTTGGTGTTTTCCATGGTTCGTATTGCATAACGCAAGGGATAACCTAAAAAAACAATCACATACAAAAGACAAAATCCAATCAGCACATTTTTGTATTCAAGATAAGATGGTCCGTAACACACTTCTATTATTTGTGATGAGAAAATAGAAATCAGTGCGAGAATGGTAAACGTAATCATGCCCATTTGCAAAGTAAATTTCCAGAGGTATTTAAACATTTTTTCGTTGCCTCCTTGACGTTGTGCATTAGCTGCTCTTGAAGGAATAATGTTTTCCATTGCAAGAAACAATACGTGAGTGACACCAACAATATTTTGTGCCATACGGGTTGCTCCCACTGCCACTGGTCCAATAATAGCTCCGGCAGCAATAATGAACAAGTTTCCGGAAAACCATTGTAATAACGCTGTTGCGGTAAGCCATTTTGAAAAATGCCAATGCTCGTTTAACGACTCCTTTATATTTGACAGGTTGAATTTTAATTCAGGCAATAATATTAAAGCAATAAGCGAAGCATATAAAAAAAACAATGCCGTTAGTAGCAGCACAAATTGCGCATCCATATCTCTGAAAAAATGCAAACAAAATGCGCTGGCTAAAACTCCGCCATAAGCAACAAGGTCAATTATTAATGAAATATGCTGGCGTTTAATAATAAAGAAATATCTTCTAAAAAAATCTTGTAATAAAAATGAAAATACGGCTAATGGAAATGCTATTACTATGCTTTCCACTTTCCAATCGTGCAAAATAAAATTCATAAAAAGCACTGCTAAAAAAGCAACAAAACCCATAATGGACGCAAAAAGTAATTGCTTAAATACTAAGGCCTGTAAATACTTCTGTCTTTCGTCTTCACTCTTTTTGCCACTAAGTGTTAGCATTGGAGCTATAATGAATGGTTGATTAATGCTGCTTGCAATTAACACACCCAGCCAGGCTATTGAGTAAATTCCAAAACCTTCAACCCCTAATAAGCGAGCAAGCGTAATGCCTGAAATAAAACTCAGGCCACTAACAATGAGTTGATCGGCATAAATTAATAAAGTCGAGTTTTTAAGAAAATTTTTTGTTGCCGGAATGGAGATTTGCATAAACTACCAAGCGAACAACGATGTGATTTGGGGAATGATTTTCTTGCTTCTGGTTTTTAAGCTATTTACACTTAAATATCCGGTGTGATTTCTTTTTTCGTTCATTGAATTCAAAACAAAATACACTTCTTGTAAACGATATTCTTCTTTAACCAATTCGGCATTAGCTATTAAATTCGTGTTTGTCGAATCTGCTTTTACAACGTACAAATTCATATCGCTCCACTTCATAAAAGGAATTGCGTCTGTATATTTCCCCACTTCCGGTGTATCAACAATTACAATATCATACTGCTCTTTTAATTCGTTTAAAATATCGGTTGTTTTTTGTGTTGCCAATAAATGGCTTATTGTTTCCGCTTCGTCACCGGTATTAATTAAATCAAGATTTGGGAAAGAAGTAATGTTAATTACATCTTGTAGTTTTTGAGTGTTACGATATACATCTGCAATGCCCTCGTGCGTTCGCACGTCAAACATATTGCACAGGGTAGGGCTGTGCGGGTTCATATCAAGCAACACCACTTTTTTATCCATGGCTGCCATGGTACGAGCAATGTTTGCAGCAATAAACGATTTTCCTTCTCCCCCAGTAGAAGAGGTTATCGTAATTAACATTTTTTTCGATTGTTGCTGAGTTAACATCATTCGGGTAGTTAATGAGGTAAACGAATTATATCCAACACCCGATTTGGTAAACCTTTCAATATTGCCAATAAATGGAATCGAGGAAATTTTTTCAATGTCTTCGCGGTTGCTCACCAACGATTTCATTGCGTGGCGAATATAGGCTGCAACAATACCCAGTATTAAACCGATAAATAAAGCTACTCCCCATACTACTTCTGGAATTGGAAAAACTTCTTTACGTGGTAATGATGCTTCTTCTAAAATTTTATTGAACGACATGTTCACTTGTTGCGTGATGATTGCCTCTGTTCTTTTTTCAATCAAGAAATTGTACACTTTTTCATAAAGAAAGAAATTGCGATTCATTTCATTTAAGGTGCTTTCAATTTCAGGCACGCCTTCAAATGTTGCTTTTTGTTCGTCAATGGATGCAAATATTTCGTCCTGCTTTATTAACAGTTTTTTTCTGGTGTTATTAATACTCTCAATTAAATAGGAACGCAATTGAGTTATTTCCTTGTCGATATCAACTATTCGCTCATCTTCATTAGTATACTTAGTTGAAAGGGTTTCGCGATCTCTTAATTTAATATTCAACTTTGATACTCCTTCTGTAAACAGTGGGTCCGAAATAGTGTTGTAATCCGGACCGGCAATATTTAATTGCTTATTTCTTCTTAAATACTCGCTTAGATTTTCAAGAATAGCCAACTGCATATTTATATCAACCTTTTGCAATTCGAGTTGGCTTAAGGTTTTAAAAGTTGCGTCCGTTTGCTGTGGAATATTTACAATCTCATTTTTTACTTTGTAATCCTTGATTGCATTTTTTGCATTATCTAATTGGTTTGTTACAATTGCTAATTGTTGATTGATAAAGTCAACAGTACTACCTGCTACATTTTTTTTGTCGTTTATTCCCTGTTCAATATAGGCTTGCGCAACAGCATTTACCAGGCGCATTGCCTTTTCGGGAACCGGATGTTTATAATAAACTTTAATAATGTTCACATCTTTATCAATTGCTCTAACTATATAATCATTATTCATTAAGTGTGCAACCAGTGCCGGCTTAGAATAAATAATAAAGCGATAAGGGTCCGAAATTGACGCATTGGTTTGGTGTAACGCTATTTGCTCATCTTTATTAATAGTGATCGTCCAACCTTTATCACTTACTTCTTCGCCAAGTTTTGCTTCACGAATAATTTTAGTATTTCCTTGTGTGTACGAAATTTTGTAATTCTTTCCGCCTAAATATTTAAAGTCAAAATGTTGATCATAAAATATACTATCGGTAGTTGTGAAATTTAATTTGAAGGGACACGAATGGTACTCCTCCATGTCAGCAAATTCTCCTATATGATAATACTCAACATTAAAATCAAGTTTATCTAAGGCCTTTTCAAAAATATAATTCGAACGTAATACTTCAACCTCTGATTGCACTTTGGTGTTTGTATTAAAAACATCAAAATCGCGGTACAGATTATTATTGCTAGCTTCCTGGTCTTGTGTTTTTATTGTGCAACTGGCCTGATACATTGGGGTGGAAACATACAAATACCGGGTAGCGGCAATCGATGAAAGCAAAATAAAAATCACAATTATATACCATCTCTTTTGCAATGGAACTAATAATGATTTTATGGAGTAGTGCTGAACCATATTTCTATTGATCATTTATTATTCTCGGTTATACTATATATCAACGCAACCGCTGTAAGTAAACTTGCAATCGGTATCAGTTTACTGGTAAACCGATCAAAAGGTTTGTTTCCTGAAGGTGGAACATACACCACATCGCCAGGATAAATAATCACTTCTTTATTTGCAACATTATAGCTATTGGTTAAATCCACTTTAAATTGTTTATCTCCTCTAATGATCTGAATGCTTTTTGATTTTCCATAATCAGTAAGGCCTTGTGCCTTACCTATTAATTCAACTAAACGAATATTGTCGTTACTAAAAATATAGTTGCCCGGAATTCTTACCTCGCCCAATAAAGTAACCTGGTTGTTTAAAACACGAACATTAACATTTGGCTTCTGAACAAATTGAGCGTATGCTTTTTCAAGTGCTATAGTGGCTTCGCTAACTGTGAAACCCTCTAATTTAATTGTTCCAATCTGAGGAAGTTTTACTTCGCCTTTAGCGTCCACCATCACCCATTTTCCAAATTCTTCTTGCAAACTCACAACGCTTTGTAAATTACCAATGCTTAAATCATCGTGTTGCCAAACACTCACCATAATTTTATCGTCCGGCATAAGCACTTTCTCAACGCGCGATTCGCTATTTGAAGAATCAATACTTACACTAGCAGGAACTGCTGAATATTGAAACAATGCCTGCTTATTACACGCTGTTAGTGACAACCAAACTGATATTATAATCAGCTGTGTTTTTTTTGACTTGAGTAAAAAATGCATTTTGGTTTCAGAATATGTTTAATACCTAATTTATAAACCAATTTAACGCTACTCATTTTAATAGGTTACAATTTATTAATAATTATTGCCGGTCGGTATCGTACTTTTGTGAACGGATTTTAATTAATTAATAACCGCAAACTTTCACAACATATTCATTAAAAATGGCTTGGGAAAAGGATTACAGACTATATGACGAGAGAAAAATTTAAAAAACTTACAGCAAACAATAAACCCGTTTTTATTGATTTTTATGCCGACTGGTGCGAACCCTGTAAAATGTTAGACACTATTTTGGAAGAAATAAAACCGCAACTTGTTGGAAAAGTGCGCATTGAAAAAATAGACCTGGATACTCACCCTGAACTGCAAAATGAGTTTGCAATAAAAAGTGTTCCTACCTTAATGATTTTTAAAAACGGGGAATTGCTGTGGCGGATGCCAGGTTTTATGATGGGGAATGAGTTGGTGGAGAAAATGATGGAGTTTGTGTGATTAATAATATTACGGATTTACAACATTATATTTCTTAAAAACAGCCTTATTGCTTTTTACTTTATTTTTTTTCTCCTGTGACTTGATTGCATTAAATGCCTTTGTCGTCTTTCTTCTTCAACTAAATATTCGTTATGAGGATCTTTTTCAAGATTCTTAACAGCCTGATCATAATCAGGATAATTCCGCTTAAATGTTGCAACCAACAAACTACGTGGTATGAAATATAAAATCAGACTTAGAATGCCAATCATTATGAGCCTGTTAAAGATTAACTTATAGCTTTTTGTTTTGCTGTTCTTGTAATAACTAGTTAATGCAACTATTAAACATATAAACAAACATAACGATCCTATAAATGTCATTAAAGCTCCCCCATTCCAAGATTGCAACTTAAATAAAGTTCCTATTACGGCACAGGAAAGTGAAAAACCGAATACAATTGTTCCAACAATTCTCCATGCTGAAATTCCTTGATATGCGTCTCTTTTAAAAATTTGTCTTAGCCTAATTTGATTAAAAAAAGCAAAGCTGAATATGAAATACATAATTGAAAGGCTCATTAATGAAATAGCAATTAATAGTCCACTTCCGGCAATTAAAATCAATTTTAAAATAACTCCGATGATTGCCATTATCCATAAAATTTTTTCTGTCTTTTTCATGTACAACTTTTCTGGTGTATGAGATAATAGAATAAAAAACTTTTTTAAATAAATTATTTAAATAGGAATAAATGTTATGTGAAGTAAATATTATATGAAAAATTAGTTCTTAACACTCAATCTTCTCCACCCTCTTAGCATGTCTTCCTCCTTCAAAATTGGTACTTAAAAAAGTGTCCACCATTTTTTCTGCAGTTGCATCTTCCACAAAACGGGCGGGGATGCAAATAATATTAGCATCATTATGCAGTCGGGCAAGCTTTGCTATTTCTTCTGTCCAGCAAATGGCAGCCCTTACATGTGCATGTTTATTGGCTGTTATGGCTACACCGTTTGCACTTCCGCATAATAATATCCCTGTTTTTGTTTTATCGTTTTCCAACTCTCGTGCAACTGCATGCGCAAAATCAGGATAATCAACCGAATCGGCAGAATAGGTTCCTTTATCTGTAACCGAAAAACCTTTAGCTGTTAACCAGATTTTTACCTTTTCCTTCATCTCAAAACCTGCATGATCAGCTCCTATTACTATTGTTTGCATTTTATGTTTATTTATGATGTAAAGGTAAATTTTATCTTCAATTAATGGAACGAGGATAACGCTGATTAAACTGATAAATACAGATTTAATCCGAGCTAATCCGCTCAATCCGTATTATCTGTGTTCCATTCAAAGGTTTTCAACAGGTATAAACAATATCGCTGCACACTAACACTTTAGGCTTTTCTATTTTAACACGTAACTTGTTTATAAGCGGGTTCGATATGATGATAACTATTTAAAAAAAAATTTGGTTTTTAAAATATCATTTATGCTTAATCATATTAAATCATTCTCCAAATTCTCTCACCCATATTTACACTATTTACTACACATGCTTATGAACACCAAATGATAACTTTATCGGTTAAAATAATAAACCATTGTTGTTATCAACAGTTGTTAATAAACACAACTCCTGTTTCAAAATCAACTCATTGCAAAAATAAATTAGTGTATAACCTGTGTTAAAACTCTGATAAGTGCTAAAGTCAAGTAAACCGCTAATTTGTTTTGAACCATACTAACAGGCATATTATAATATATAAATATTAAAATTTAAAAGATATATAATATATATTCAGTGTTAAAAGTTTATGATTTATAGTTTTGTTTGGAGTGTTATCTTTGGACTGATGGAATTGGTAAGGAAAAAATATTTTTTCATTCTGCTGTTGTTTTTCAGCACGCAGTTTGTTTATGCTCAGCAGAACGGACCGGTTAAATTTTATTATGGAAATGGAAAAGTTAGCAGCGAAGGGAATTTTGTTGATGGAAAGCCCGATGGAGTTTGGAAGAGTTATTACGAATCAGGAGTATTGAAGTCGGAAGGCAGCCGGGTAAAAACTGCATTGGAGGGTATTTGGAAATTCTATAGCGAAAAGGGAAATAAAACAGCTGAGTATAATTATCAGGTAGGAATAAAAAATGGCTTACAACGCGAATTTTATGAAAACGGAAATATCTCTTCAGAATTATGGATGAATAAGAACGTGATTGATAGTGTTGCTAAATATTATAGTGAGAATGGAAAGTTATCTAAAACGGTGACGTATGAAAACGGAGTTGAAAATGGTATTGCAAAGGAATTTGCTGATGATGGAAGAATAATAACAATCACCAATTATAAAAATGGTTACTTCCAAAAAGAGCAAAAAATAAATCGCATTGATAAATTTGGTTTTAAACAAGGTGTGTGGAAAGAATTTTATGCGGATGATGTGGTAAAGAGCGATGGTACCTACAAGGACGATAAAAAGAATGGTGTATTTAGAGACTATACGCGTGACGGAATGATGATGAAGATGGAGATTTATAAAAATGGTGAATTGGTTCCAGATGAAGCTGCAAATGTTCAGTTAGATATCAAGCGTGATTATCACAATAATGGTCGACCTAAGTCTTCAGTAAACTTGATTAATGGCGTAAAGGAAGGTGTTTATAGAGATTTTGATAAGAGTGGAAAAATTGTCAATTCTAAATTATATGAAAAAGACAAAGTAATAGCTGAAGGAGGAACCGTTGATGAAGGGGGACAGCAACAAGGAACCTGGAAATATTTTTATTCAGATGGTAAATTAAAATCAACCGGTGATTTTAAAAATGGGAAACGAGATGGTGTATGGGTTTTTTATTATGTAGATCAAAAAATTCAACAACAAGGATTTTATAAAAACAATCAACCCGATTCTATATGGAAATGGTATTATCCGAATGGAAATTTACTGCGCGAAGAAAGTTTTAAACTGGGTAAAGAGGATGGTGTTTCAAAAGAATATAGTGATAGCGGATCGATAGCAGAGGGAAATTTTGTGAATGGATTACGCGAAGGACCCTGGAAATTTAAGAATGGAGAGTATATAGCAGAGGGTAATTATGTAGAAGGAAAAGAAGATGGAGTATGGAAGCAATATTTCCAAAGTGGAAAAATTGCATTTGTTGGTGAATATTTCGAAGGCAATGAAAATGGTAAACACCTATACTATTTTGATAACGGAAAGGTTCGCGAAGAGCGTTATTATAGATTAGGATTAAAAGAAGGAAACTGGAAAACGTTTGATGTAAACGGTGAATTAATTTTAACTACCACCTTTCAAAACGGGGAAGTTAAAAAGTATGAAGGGGTAAAAAGCCAATAGGTATAGTGAATATGATTGTAACTTTTTTATTGATTAAGTTGTTATAATATATAATTAACAGATGGAAAATAAAATTAAGAAGTGGATTTTTATTGGTGGTGCTGCAAGATCCGGAACCTCATTACTTCAGGCAATTTTTAACCAACACAGCGAGTGTGTGTCGCCACCCGAATCACATTTATTACCCAACTATGCTTATGCACCTGTAAGTAAAATAACAAAGGCGCTTTATGATTTTGGTAGTCTTAAACAAATTCTTACCGAGGATGATAAAGTTCAAAGATTAAATATTTCGGCTGAGGAAGTTTTATCACATTTAAAACCAGGATTAAGTGCGGTAGAGTTATTTATTAGTTACATGAACATTTTTGCGGAACAAAGAAATAAAAGTATTCTTGTTGAAGGTACCCCACAAAATGTTTGGTTTTCTAGAAGAATTAAAGAGCAATTTCCTTCTGCCTATATTTTGCATATTATTCGCGATCCCCGAGATGTTATTATGTCGACCTTAAAAGCGGATTACACAAAGAAATTCGAGGTGAGTGTTCAAGGAATAGCAGAACATTTTAAGTTACAATATGAATGTGGAACAGATGTGGCTCAAACTATTTTTGGTAAGCATTATGTGCGTGTTTTTTATGAAGATCTTGTTACTAATCCGATGGTTGAAATAAAGCGAATATGTAAATCGTTGGAAATACCATTTGAACCAGCAATGATGGAGTTTTATAAAAGCTCAGGCGAAGTAGCAGCTAGCGCAGAAAGTTGGAAGGTGAACCTGAATAATAATTTTATGAGTACTAATTTCGGAAAATGGAAAACCGGAATGAAAGAGCAGGACATATTAATGATCGAAGAAGTTTGCAAAAGATTTTTTGACGACCTGCCTGATAAATATAAACGAAGTGAACTTCGTAGCGAAAGATCGGTTTTATTTGTTCAGAAGGCATTAATGCCGTTGCATAAAAAAAGATTAAAAGAGTTTATTAAAAATAAATTAAATTTTAAGCATCGTTCACTTAATGCTGAAGAATTAGATAATTATCCTGTTATGGAACGACTAAAACACAATGGTGTTTTTGAACCAATGAAAAAATACTAATTATTATCTACGTTTTTTAGAATACTTTTTTGTTTTCTTTGAATTAAAATTTTCTTTGCGTCCACGGGCACCACTGTTCCTGTTACCAAAAACATTACGAGTTGGTTTTAAAAATGCAGAAGTTTTTCTAAACTCATCATACAAGATAAAATCGATTTGTTTTTTCTGTAGATCGGCAGATTTTAATTGCACCTTAAGTGAATCGCCCAATTGAAATTTTTTCTTTGTCTTATGACCTGTGATACAATAATTCTTATCATCCAGTTCATAAAAGTCATCATCTAAATCACGTAATCTAATTAAACCTTCACATTTACTTTCGGCTAACTCTACATATATTCCCCACTCTGTAACTCCTGAAATTATACCATCAAAAACTTCTCCTTCACGGTTTAATAAATATTGAACCTGCTTAAATTTTATTGAAGCGCGCTCAGCCTCCGAAGCACGTATTTCGTTTTCGGTACTGTGCTTGCATTGTTTTTCTAATGTTTCTGCATCCATCGGTTTTCCTCCTTGTAAATAATGATCGAGTAAGCGGTGCACTAAAACATCTGGATACCTTCTAATGGGAGAAGTAAAATGAGTGTAGTAATCAAACGCTAAGCCGTAGTGACCAATATTATCGGTAGTGTAAATTGCTTTTGCCATGGTGCGAATAGCCAATTGCTCTAAAACGTTTTGTTCCTTTTTACCTCGAACCTCTTTCAACAGCTGGTTGAGGGAATTAGATATTTCTTTTTCTGACTTCGTATTAATGCGATAACCAAACTTGCCTGCAAACAATGCGAAGGTGTTTAAGCGTTCTTCTACCGGTGAATCGTGTACTCGATATACAAAAGGGTGCTCTACTTTATGGGTTTCAGATTTCAAGTGCATCTTCCCAACAAACTCCGCCACTTTTCTATTGGCTAGCAACATAAACTCTTCAATCAATTTATTGCTGTCTTTACTTTCTTTGATATACACATCCAATGGATATCCCTTTTCATCCAAACGGAATTTAACTTCTGCTTTCTCAAAACTAATGGCACCCTTTTTAAATCGTTCCTTACGTAAAATTTTTGCAAGTCTATCCATCGTAAGAATTTCTTCTTTCAAATCACCTTCACCGGTTTCAATTACTTGTTGTGCTTCTTCATAACTAAATCTTTTTATCGAATGAATAATTGTTCGCCCAAACCATTCGCTGATCACTTCTGATTTATCATTCATTTCAAACACTGCACTGTAACAAAGTTTGTCTTCGTTTGGTCGCAGTGAACAAACATGATTACTTAATTTTTCAGGTAACATCGGAATTACTCTGTCAACAAGATAAACAGAAGTTGCACGATCAAATGCTTCATCATCCAAAGCAGTTTTGGGTTGCATGAAATAGGTTACGTCCGCAATATGAACTCCAATCTCCCAATTATTATTTTTCAGTTTACGGATAGAAAGTGCATCATCAAAATCTTTTGCGTCAACAGGGTCAATAGTGAACGTTGTAATCTTTCTAAAATCTTTGCGTGCGGCAATTTCTTTTTTCGGAATGTCAAACGGAATTTGTTCTGACTCACGTTCCACTTTATCAGGAAACGAAAGCGGAAAACCATACTCCACTAAAATGGCATCCATCTCGGTGTTATTATCTCCAGGTCTGCCAAGTACTTTTGTAATTTCTCCGGTAGGATTTTTAGCTTCGGGATTCCATTCGGTAATTTTTGCCATTGCTTTATCACCGTCCGTTGCACCATTCAAACTTGCAAGCGGAATAAAAATATCAATACCGTTGCGTGGATTGCCTGTAGATAAAAACGCAAAGCGTTGTGATAGCTGAACAATGCCAACAAACTCTGTTCGTGCTCGTTCTAAAACTTCTACCACTTCTCCTTCACTTCGCTTGCCCGAACGTTGTGCAAACAAACTAACTTTCACCAAATCGCCTTTCATGGCGTTGAGTGTATGCTGACGCTGAATGATGATGTCCTCTTCAAAATTTTCATTCACTACATAAGCGGTACCGCTCGAAGCAATATCAATTTTACCTGTAACAAATTGCTGAACAGGGAATAATTTATACTTACCCCTATCTACTTCCATCAACTCACCCGAAGCAGTTAGAGCCACCAAAACAGTTTGCACCGATTCGCGAAAGGCAGATTCATCTAGCGTGTTAAACAGTACTTCCGATTGCTCGAGCCAGGGTTCTTGCTCAAGTTTTTTGAGCACTTGTTTATAGTTGTAATGTTTGTGTGGTTGATGTTTAAATATTTGGATGATTATTTTTTTTAAAAGTCCGATGATGTCAACGGAGGTTTTTTTCTTTGTTGCCATGATAAAATATTGTGTAGCGAAATTAGGTAATAATGGGGGTTATGATAAAAACGAGACACAAATCAACAGACTTGTGTCTCATTTTATATTTAATTGTATTCAACGAATGACGGAAAAAAATTAGCGCGCCATAACGTGTTAGTTAATTTTTACAAAACGCGCCACTCCTTTTTTGTCTCCTGATTTAATTTTAATAAAATATATGCCTTCTAAAAAGGCCAAAGTGTTAATTTTTAGGTTTGATGTTTCTTGTTCTATCTTATGGGAATAAATTTCTTTCCCAACCACATCTATAATTTTTATCTCATCACCAATATTAAACTTCAAACCAGAAACAGTCAATTCATTTAAAACTGGGTTTGGATAAATAGTTGCTGCTAAAGATTGAAATTCGTTTTCAAATATATCGTTGGCAATATCATCCGGGCGATTATCAATCCAGGTTACCACTAATTCGTCAGTAGTAAAAACAGATCGCACTGCAACACTTACTTGTGCCTGATAAAGAGAGGTTGTGTCGTCATTTACTTTTACATCTGTGCTCCAGGTTAGTCCATTGTCAGACGAGGATGAAATGAATACATCATAATTTTTAGCAACCAAATCAGCGCGCTGGTCGCACCAGGTTACATACAATTTGTTATTAGCACTTTTAACTATTGACGGCCATTGTTCGCTATTGTAATTCCAGGTTTGGATAAGTGTTAAACCACTGTCAGAAACCTGAACAGGTGCGCTCCATGTTTGTCCAAAATCAGTGCTTTGTGCATAAAGTATTTTAAAGTCAGCGGTATTCATTTCATAAGTCCACACAATATGCACGGTACCTGAATCATCTACCATGGTTGAATGATATTGCATGATTTCCTGAAAACCAGAGTAAAATGTAAACTGATGATTGGTCCAGGTGTTGCCACTATCGGAAGTAGTAACAGCAATCAGATTTTTTTTACTAAACTGATCATCAGACACAACAATTATTGCTTCGCCATTTCCACGTGCAACAATTTCACAGGGCTCGCTAAATTGTGCACCAGTAAAAGCAACTGCCATAGGAGTCCAGGTATAACCACCATCACTGCTACGACTAAACCAAGTGTTGCCAATAGAACCACCAAGATCACGAAACCAGGCGGCATAAATATTCCCTCCCGCATCAACAGCAAGGTTACCATTTATGTTTACCGGTGAGTCGGTGTGGCTGCTTATTTGAACGGATGGCTGAAAGGTGTTGCCACCATTATTACTCACGGCAACACGATACTGAATGTTATTAGCCCCCAGCCTGCTATCACGCCATCCAACTATTACCTTTTGAACAAGGCCGCTGTCTATAACAACTAAAGAGGCAAAAATTTGTGATTCAGTTCCTATATCGTCATTCACTACTACAGGAGTTGTCCAGTTAATACCATTCGTACTTGTACGTAAATAAATGTCGGCATCACCAGTTATTGATGAATGATAAACATGATAAAATACGCCATTGTGTTGCACAATGTTTTTTTGCGCGGCACACGAACTGCCACTTAATGAGTCGGGTGAAAGACTATTTACACTGCCCATGGAAATGTTTCCAGCTTGATTATAGTTTAGCCTTCGTTCGTGCAAACGGTAATAATCTTGTGCTGATAAGTTAAAGAACAAAAAAGAAAATACAAATACGATTAATTTTTTCATACACTTTGATATTAGTTTGATTTTATAAATTTTGAAACTGATTTTTTGTTTGAAGAAGTTATTTCTAAAAAATAAAGTCCAACGTGTAAGTTTGAAGTTTGGACACTTCGACTTCGCTCAATGTGACCCAGGTTTATAGTTTCGTTTGTAATTTTTTCAGAATAAATTTCTTTACCAACAACATCTATAATTTTTAGCTCGTCACCAGTTTGAAACTGGAAACCTGAAATTGTCAATTCGTTTTTAACAGGATTTGGATAAATAGAAACATCAAATCCATTATTGGTTTCTTGTATCCCATTAAAAACGATGGATAAAGTAATAGAACCTTCGCAACCCCAGCTGTTGGTAACTACCACAGTGTAATTCCCGTTTTGTGTGATATTATAAATGCTATCAGTTGCATTAGCGATTGCAGTTCCATTGAAGTACCACTGAAAAGTACAGGTGGTGTTGGTTACATTGGAATGAAGTGTATTAATGGTTTGCGTTATAAAAGGAGAAGTGGTAGAAGTAATAAGTCGTGTTGCGAAAAAACTATTGTTACCCAAATAAGCACCACCCAAAGTTATTTCATCATTAGGTTCAAGCGTGGCGCCACTTGCAATTATATAGTTGCCTAATAAACTTTGAAGATTGGTTGCACCTCCGTTTATAGTAAAATTAGTGTCCGGAATTCCATTGCTATCATAAGCAACAAAGTAATTTGGAATACTATTATTTGAATAACTGTACTCAACCATAAATCTATCATTACCAAGAGGCAGTAAAGCTTTTAATTCTGAGCCGGGATAAATTGGGAAAGTAGATATATCCAAATACCCATTTGTTGCAAAGGTGCTGTCTAACTGACCATTGGTGTTTAAACGAAAAAGATGAGGAAACTGTATTGAAGCACCTCCAGCCCCGCCTGCAGAAATGGTTTTGCCAGTACTTTGTAACAAGGTAAATGCAGGTTGGGAATATGCATACGAATCAACAAAAAAACCGTTTGTACCAAAGGTGGTATCAATAACACCCAATGAATCATAAGCCATAACCATTAAAAACTGCTGATTTACATTTCCATAATAGGTAGGAACAGTAGATATTATTGTTCCATCTGCTCTTAAAACACTTGTTGTATTGCCAATATAAAAAGAAGCATTGGGAGGATAAGGAAGAATAAGCGCTCCGTTATTTGCATAAGTAGAATCAACAGTACCATTAGGTAAAAAACGCATTGCAGCAAGGTTTGGGCCTGCCGTATAACCACCCGCCATGGTGCATAAAATTTTGCCGTTGGGCATCATAAACATATTTGCAAAAGTTTGCGAACCGTAATCCGATATCTTATTGCTTCCAAAAGTGCCGAAAGTTGAATCAACAGTGCCATCACTATTGTATTGAGCTATAAACGGAAATTGTGCTGAACCAAAATTGTTGGACGCTTGAGTGCCGCAACATAAAATTTGTCCGTTTGGTTTTAGTAAATAATCATAACCAGCAGTTCTTTGGTCGAAAGTATGATGCACCTTTCCATTAACTCCAAAACTTGAATCAATATCGCCACATTCATTAACACGAGCCATGTCATTAAAGTTTGCATTAAAGTTTGCATCAAAATCATAGCCACACATCAGAATTTTGTTGTCAGGCTGCCTGAATATCTTTCTTAAATTTATACTCTGCCCGCCTATTTGAACAGTGGATAAAGAGCCATTACCAAATAAGGTGTCAACCACTAGTGATTGCCCTTTTGAAATGGTTGCTGTTTGTAATGAAAAAAATACCATCATTAAAGAGGCGCTTTTTATTGACATGCGAAAAATGTTTGTTGTTAAGTTTTTCATTTTTATTTGTTTTAGATATTAGTTTGATTTTATAAATTTTGAAACAGATTTTTTGTTAACGGAAATAATCTCTAAAAAATAAATTCCTTCAGAGAGGTTTGAGGTTTGGACACTTCGACTTCGCTCAGTGTGACCCTGGTTTAAAGTTTTGTTTGTGATTGTTTCAGAATAAATTTCTTTCCCAACCACATCAACAATTTTTATCTCGTCATTAACTGAAAACTGAAAACCGGAAACCATTAACTCATCCGATACTGGATTCGGATAAACCATTACTCCAAACTCATTTGCAATTTCATTTACACCAACATTGTTAATCGTAATTGAATTTGAGGTTTTAGAACAATTAAAACGATTTGTGTAAACAACGGTGTAGATTCCATTTTGTGTTACATTGTATTGCTGACTATTAGCACTAGGAATAGCAACACCATTCAAATACCATTGAATAGTATCTGTAAAGTTGGGTGTGGCGGTTAAAAGCAATCCGTTTTGATTAATAGATGGTGATGGAACAATGTATAGACTATCATTAAAAGCAACCAACTCCATTCCTTCGTGTGTGATGGGTGTGTTACATTCAAATACTGGGTCGGAACCTTGGTAGCCGGAAAAATAAACGGTGCCATTTCCATCGCTTACTAAATCATATATACGGTCGGTACCGCCAACCCTGCCACTGCCTGTACCATACACTGCATTTCCGTTAAAATCAAATTTCACAATTAGATTATCTTCATTACTTGCAGGAGGAAGCGAATCGCCATTATTTAAATAAAGTGCGGCTCCATAATTTCCTCCCAGATATATTCCATTGTTATCAATTATTAGTTTGCTGGTTTCAACTAAGTTAGACTTGAATAATTCTTTTGCAAAAACAGGATTAAGCATGGAATCCATTTTTAAAACCGCACATGAAGTACCTCCAATTAAAGGAACAATGCTGTCTGTTCCGAAATAAATTGTGAAATTTAATGGAGTTGTTATATAAACATTGTTGC
This sequence comes from Bacteroidota bacterium, assembly GCA_031409815.1. Classification (GTDB taxonomy): domain Bacteria; phylum Bacteroidota; class Bacteroidia; order AKYH767-A; family OLB10; genus JANLUX01. The sequence goes on along the minus strand of JANNXV010000227.1, from coordinate 14,607 downwards.
TGTCAGCTGCAACGGGAGCAAACGCAGTTGAAACATAATCACCAAAAGCTTTAAATGCTTTTACCTGGAGTGCCGTGTCAACGCGAAGTATAGCGAGATTGCCTCCTGTTCCGTTTGAAGAAGCAATACTATTTACGGTAAAGCCACCGATTGTAATGGAGTTTGTACCATTATGATAAGTCATTATTAAATCACCATTGTGTGCCACACACATACCAGCAGGGCCACCGATGTTATAGGTAAGTGTTGACTGAATAATTCCACTGTCTAACGAAAGTTTATGAAGTCCGCTGCAACTCTCCACAAATAAATAATTATTGGATACCGCTGCAAATTTTCCGCAACTCAGCGAATACGGAATTTGAGAAGCCCATTTAAAATGCCCTGTCGAATCTAATTTGAAAACAATTGCGTTGGCAAGATTCATTACCACGGTATCTTCAAACACAATATCAAAGGCAAATGAATGATCAAATACATAAAGATTTGCCGAATCATCAATGGCCATATCTAAAACCACATCACTGTTAGCAACAGCACCAAATTTTTTAATCCAGATATGCTGTCCTTGTGGATTGAACTTGGCAATGTAAATATCATTCAGTCCGGGATTTAAAGGAAAAACAGTGTCGCCCTGAAGTGCTACCGGAAAATTTATGTGTGAAGCCACATAAATATTTCCTGCATTATCACGAACCATTGCTTGCCCGGTTTCAGCGGTCCCTTGTGCAACATAACCTCCAAATGTTTCCCACACATAATGTTGTGCTGATAAATTTACGGTGATTAAAAAAAATAATAAGGTTAAGGGCTTTTTCATGGTGTTTTATTTATTGGTTGCAACAAAGGTTGCAATAAAAAAGTGTTTGCACAAATTACGTTTGTATTATCACACTCGCCCTTTTAATTTGTCCGTTTACTGGAGGATTAAATTTGGTGACTTTAACAACCACTTGTGAGCATTGAGGATAAGCCGCTTTAATTTTCACTAAAATTCTCCCTGCAACATGCTCTATCAGTTTACTAGTAATATTCATTTGTTCACGAACAATTTGATGGATCAACACGTAATCCGCTGTTTGTGAAAGATCATCGGTTGCAATTGCTTTTGTTAAGTCAAGACACAAAGTAATATCCACCAAAAAACGGCCACCGATTTTTGTTTCTTCTGTTAAACAACCGTGATAGGCATAACATTCGATGCCTTCAATTTGGATTGTGTGATTTTTGTTCTTCATATTTTCAGTGTTCTTGCCTAAGCATGACAAAGCGGATACCACAAAAAACCATCAGTGATTTTGCTTAGCCCAGGCATCTTTTAATGTAACAGTACGATTGAAAATAAGATGATCAGTAGTTGAATCTATGTCCGTGCAGAAATATCCTTTGCGCATAAACTGGTATTTATCTCCTGCTTTTGTTTCTTTTAATGATTGTTCTGCTTTAGCATTGGTGATTACATGTAAGCTATCCGGATTCAACAATGATTTAAAATCACCTTCTTCAGCAGCCGGATTTTCAACTTTGAATAAACGATCGTATAAACGCACTTCTGCATTTAAAGCGTGTGCAACACTCACCCAATGGATCACACCTTTGGTTTGTAAGCCACTTGTATCGTGTCCGCTTTTGCTTTCCGGAAAATAAGTGCATTGTATTTCTGTAACATTTCCTTCGGCATTTTTATGAAAATCATCACAACGAACAATGTATGCGCTCTTCAATCTCACCATCAAGCCGGGACCTAATCGAAAAAATTTCTTTGGTGGTTCTTCCATAAAATCTTCGCGCTCAATCCAAAGTTCAGCACTAAAATTCAAATCTCGTGTTCCTGCGTTTTCTGCTTCGGTATTATTTTCTGTTGGCAATAATTCTGTTTTATTTTTCGGATAATTGGTGATGATGAGTTTAATCGGGTCGAGCACTACCATCACGCGTGAAGCCGTTTTATTCAAATCTTCGCGTACACAAAACTCAAGTAAGCTAAGATCAATCATGTTTTCTCTGCGTGCAATTCCGGTCTTGTCACAAAAGTTACGGATACTTGCAGGCGTATAACCACGTCTTCTCATTGCAGTAATTGTTGGCATACGCGGATCATCCCAACCGTTCACATGCTTTTCGTTTACCAATTGCAACAACTTGCGTTTGCTCATTACGGTGTAAGAAAGATTGCGTCTTGCAAATTCATATTGATGACTGGGAAAAATATCGAGCTTCTCAATAAACCAATCATATAACGGACGATGCACTTCAAACTCTAATGTACAAATGGAATGTGTTATCTGTTCGATAGAATCACTTTGTCCGTGTGCAAAATCATAAAGCGGATAAATGCACCACTTGTTTCCGGTGCGATGATGGGCAGTGTGTTTGATACGATAAATGAGCGGATCGCGCAACAGCATATTGGGCGATGCCATATCAATTTTTGCACGTAATACTTTTTCTCCGTCCTTATATTCACCATTGCGCATCCGTGTAAACAGATCCAAATTTTCCTCCACGGTTCTGTTGCGATAAATACTTTCTTTACCCGCTTCTGTTGGAGTTCCTTTGGTGGCGGCAATTTCTTCTGCCGAAGAATCATCTACATAAGCCAATCCTTTTTTGATTAGCGTAACAGCAAATTCAAAAAGTTTTTCAAAATAATCTGACGCATAAAATTCATTGGTCCATTCAAAACCTAACCAACGTATATCTGCTTTGATGCCTTCAACAAATTCTGTTTCTTCTGTTTCAGGATTGGTATCATCAAAACGAAGATTTGTTTTTCCTCCAAATTCTTTTGCAAGCCCGAAGTTTAGACAAATAGATGTTGCATGGCCCATGTGCAGGTAACCGTTAGGTTCAGGCGGAAAACGCGTCAGCACACGTCCATCATGTTTTTTGTTTTTAATGTCTTCGGCAATTATTTCTTCTAAAAAATTGGGTCCTTTTTCTGTGGTCATCTTTAATGTGATAATTAATTTTTAAAGGGAAATTTATAAAGGGGCTTGATATTTGTTTTTACTATTATTTATTTCTCTAACAGCAAATTCAATACGTTCTTTCACGGTTTGTTTGCCAAGAAGCGTAACCATTTCAAATAATGCAACACCGTTTGTAACTCCTGTAATAATTAGCCTGAACAATTGCAACACATCACCGGGCTTTAAATTATTTTGTGTTGCCGTTTCTTTAAAACATGTTTCGGTGCTTGTCGCTGAAAATTCGTTTAGTGAGTTATAAGAAATAATCAGTTTATCAAAGAAGTTAGCGGCAGCGGTGTTCCATTTTTTTGTAATTACTGTTTCATCAAACGATGTAGGTGCAACAAATAAATAAATTCCGGTGTTCCATAATTCGTTTTCAAAATGTACACGGTCTTTTAATAAAGCAACCGCTTGTGTAACATAATCGGGTTGCAAGCGAGAATCTGTTTCATCACATTTTAATTCTTGTTTGATTACCGAAATAAAGCGTTCTGCAATGTCCTCGTTTTTTTGCTTACGCAGATATTGTTGGTTAAACCACTTTGTTTTTTCGGGATCGAACTTTGCGCCTGCTTTGTGCACTTTCTCTAATGAAAAAGCTTCAATCAATTCTTCCATCGAAAACAATTCTTGTTCCGTTCCCGGATTCCAGCCCAAAAAGGCAAGCATGTTTACAAACGCTTCGGGATAATAACCGCGCTCACGATAACCGGAAGAAACTTCCTTAGTTACAGGATCGGTCCATTGTAACGGAAAAACAGGAAATCCCAATCGATCGCCATCGCGTTTGCTGAGTTTGCCATTGCCATCAGGTTTTAATAATAATGAAAGGTGTGCATACTGTGGCATCGAATCAAGCAACCCCAAATAGTTGTAAATTAATATATGTGCTGGCGCAGATGGCAACCATTCTTCACCACGTATAGCATGTGTTATCTCCATCATAATATCATCCACTATATGAGCAAGATGATAAGTTGGCATTCCGTCCGCTTTAATCAAAACTTTGTCATCAACCTGTGATGAATGAAAAGTGACTAAACCACGAACCATATCCGTAAAAGTAATTTCTTCGGCTTCCGGCACTTTTAAACGAATGACATGCGGAACATTTTGTTTTAATAGTTCTGCCGTTTCATCAGGCGAAAGCGAGAGTGAATTTTTTAAAGCAATACGTGTTTGTGAGTTGTATTGAAAGGATGTTTTATTTGCTTCGGCTTCTTTTCTTTTGATTTCCAATTCTTCATTAGTATCAAAAGCATAATAGGCATGTCCGCCTGCAATTAGCTTTTCAGCATAATGTTGGTAATATCCCAAACCTTTTCTTTCCGATTGACGATAGGGTGCATAAGGGCCACCCACATGCACCCCTTCGTTCATGTCAATGCCACACCATGTCAGCGCTTCAATAATATATTGTTCTGCTCCTTCCACATAGCGACTTTGATCGGTGTCTTCGATGCGTAGTATAAATTTACCATTGTGCTTACGCGCAAACAAATAAGCATACAATGCAGTACGCACACCGCCCATGTGTAATGGACCTGTTGGACTGGGCGCAAAACGGGTTCTAATACTCTTATTATTCATCACAAAATTTAAGTTGCCAAAGATACCAAATGCAAGTTGGTTATTTTTGCAACATGCTGCTACTAACACCCACAAATTTTCCTGATTATGAATTAATAGACAGTGGTGATTTTGAAAAACTAGAACGGTTTGGAAAATATATTTTGATTCGCCCTGAACCACAAGCTGTATGGAGCAAAAAGCTGAGCCGTAAGGAATGGATGCAGCGCGCGCATGTGGAGTTTAAAGCAAAATCAAGTTCGGCCGGCTTGTGGAATAAGTTGAGAGAGATGCCCGATCAATGGAACATAAGGTACAAGGTTCAAAGTTCGAAGTTCAAGGTTGACAAGGAAATTGTTTTCAGATTGGGATTAACATCGTTTAAGCATGTTGGTATTTTTCCTGAACAGGCTGTTAACTGGGATTTTATTTTTGAGAGTGTTGAAATATTAAAGTCGCAAGGTATTAATCAACCTCGGGTATTAAACCTATTTGCATACACAGGCGGTGCAACCTTAGCTAGTAAAGTGGGTGGCGCAGATGTTACCCATCTTGATTCGATTAAGCAGGTGGTTACTTGGTCGAAGGAAAATATGGAGCTTTCAGGATTAAAAGATATTCGTTGGTTGGTAGAAGATGCGATGACCTATGTAAAGCGTGAAGTAAAACGAGGCAAAAAATATCACGGAATTATTCTTGATCCTCCCGCCTATGGTCATGGTCCCAATGGAGAGAGCTGGCAATTAGAAGATAATATTAATGAGATGATGCAATTGGTAGCACAACTGTTGGAAGACAAACATTTTTTGGTGTTGAACACTTATTCCCTTGGATTTTCTTCGCTCATATTGCAAAACCTGATTAATGAAGTATTTCCAAAATCAGGTAAAAATGCTGATTGTGGCGAACTGTATTTACAAAGCACCACAGGACCTGTTTTACCTTTAGGTGTGTTTGCCAGATTGAGAAACTAATCAAATAGTATTTATAGTACTATGCTACTTTTTAAAACGCTTTTTTCAATTGCAGTTGTAGTATGCTCGATAATGGTGTGTTTTTTCTTAGTCGGTTTGCTTGATGGAAGTGTTTCGTCTTTTAATATCGGCATATGGTTTTCAATATTAGCAGGGTTGATTGTAATTGTTGGAGGTAGTTGGTATTGTAATCTGAAAGGAAAGCCAAGAATTGCTAATGCTATGCTGTTAGCAATAGTGATACCCGCATTATTGTTTGGATTACTTCTATTAGTAATGATTTTCTCCGATGCAAAGTGGAATTAGTTCAACTCATAAACGATAATAAAGTCGAAGTCCAACAGAATGTTGTAGTGTAAGTTTTGGTTCGTACCCAATATTAATTTTTTCATAAGAAGGTTGATAAACTATTTGACCAACCACTCTTTTTCCAACCACTAAATCCAAACCCAACCCCGCATAATAGCCCAAACCTGCTTTACTGGGTTGGTATACGTATGCAGTAGAGCCCGGGTAAGCCTGCTGATTGTATTCTGCAATTAAGTCGATATTTAAATTGTTGATTTGTATGCTGTTTTTTAGAAACTGCGTTGAAGTAACATTAATGCCTCCTTCTACAAAAAAATTAGTTTTCTGGTGTTTGGTTAGTAAGAATTGATAACCAAGTTGAAACAATAGTCGTTGTTCAGTTCCAACAATTCCAAATGTAAGAATGGAATCATACGTAGCAGGTGAACTCAATTGTTTATCAACTTGCATGGTAAAACTTCCTGTCGCATTTAGTTTAACAAAGTTTAAGTTTAATACCACCCCACTTCTTTTATTAAACGCATAAAGAGTATTTACTCCTAAAAGAAGCCCATATTCATATTTCATATAGGTAGGCATATCGCTTTCGGTAAAACGCCACTCTTTTGGAATAGCTCCCTGATCAACACCAAGCGCAAGCGCAATTTGATCTGGCAAACCATTACCACCTCCAAATTGAAAATTAATTTTCTGATTCATCCAGCTGTTTTGAAAATTATTTTTGTTTTCATCATTAAAACCATAACCATCAAAGTTAGCAGCAGAATAATTATTTGGAAAACAACCACCTAAGTAAGCGCCTGCATGAAATCCTTTATGCCTTGTAAAATTTACAGGATCATTGGGGTCGTCTTCGCTTTCATATTGAGCAAAAGCTCCTATTGAAATGGTCAGATAGATAATTATAAAAAAAATCGAACTAAGTGAATGCGGTTTCATTTTAGCAATATTGGGAAAAAATATTTAAAGTTTGGTAATTTATCAGAATTATTAAATTAATAAACCAACTTTTTCAAACGAGGTTAAAATATTTTACACAATTGTTGAACAAATAAGTAAGATTTCAATAAAAAGAAATTAAATATTTATCAAAAACATAACGAACTAACAGAGATAAAATAATTGTTTGTTCGTTATTCCATTTAGAAATTATTTCCCTTTTTCATTGTAAGAAATAAATGTAGTTTGATAAATTTAAAAATTTAAGTAGTTAATATTTGTAACCACAAAGGCGCTATTGCCGTAAAACAAAAACAATAAACAAGTAAAAACAAAAAGTATGAAAAAAAGTTTGATTCTTATGATGGCGTTAGTTGCTTTCGCATTCCAATCAAAAGCACAATTATCTGACGAAGAGTATGCTTATGTAACCATGGATCTTCAAGGCATTCTTAATCTCACGATGACTACAGATCCGACAGTCAATTTTTCTTTCAAAACAATACCTGACTATCAAAATGGAATTATAAAGTTTAACGCAACTAAATTAGATGTTGATGCAACGGTTGCATGGGATTTATTTGCCTATGCAAGCACCAATAACTGGGTGCAAGTAGATGCTTATTCAACAAACGGGCAGGCTACATTACCTGCTGAGATTTTGGAGATGCAATCTGTACAACCAAACGTTTCAGCAGCAACAAATAATTTTAATGCACTAGTAAGTTTAAAAGGGCTCACAAACTCAGGAGTTGTTGCCGGTGTTCCGGTGGCAGCCACACAGTTTTTGGCCGGTATGGTCGGAACGGCCGCAGCTCAATCATACGCTCCCGGTGCAAGATCATCAAACCCATCTACAAATGAGTTCAGGGTACACTATCGTTTAAAACCGGGAATACCTGCTTCTTTCCCAAATTCTACTGTTGTGCTTGCTGCACCCGGATTTGCACAAGCCGGTTATTACTATCTTGAAGTAGTATATTCTTTGGTTGAAGATTTGTAGAGAACAAAATAGCATATCAGTTTATAGTTAAAGGCCCTTCAGAGATGAAGGGCTTTTTTTATTTTGTAAGAACTCCGTTTGTTTTTACTAAACTTTATTTTTTTTGAAGACGTTGAAAAGCTAAATATAAACAAACAAAAAAATGAAAAAAAATGTATTAATGTTAGTGGCGTTGGTAGCTTTCGCCTTACAATCAAAAGCACAACTGTCGGATGAGGAATATGCTTACGCAACAATGGATTTGCAGGGTATACTTAATTTAAGTATGACTACTGATCCAACTGTAAACTTTTCCTTTAAAACCATTCCTGATTACCAGAATGGTATTATAAAGTTTAATGCAACTAAGCTTGAAGTGGATGCAACAGTTGCATGGGATTTATTTGCTTATGCTAGCACAAATAACTGGGTACAGGTTGATAATTATTCAACCAACGGCCAGGCAACATTGCCAGCAGAAATATTGGAAATGCAATCGATACAACCCAACACCAGTGCAGCCACCAATCATTTTAACACATTAAGAAGTTTAAAAGGGTTGGCAAATTCCGGAGTTGTTGCAGGTGTACCTGTAGCCGCCACTCAATTTTTGGCAGGAATGAGAGGAACAGCAGCGGGTCAATCATACGCACCAGGTGCTGCGTCAGCCAATCCAACAACCAATCAATTTAGAGTTCACTATCGTTTAAAGCCAGGAATTCCTGCTTCGTTTCCAAATTCAACTGTAGCACTTGCTGCACCAGGATTTGCACAAGCTGGATACTACTACCTTGAAGTAGTTTATTCTTTAGTTGAAGATTTGTAGTACATCTAGGATTTATATGTAATTGCCAATGGCCTTTCAGAAATGAAAGGCCATTTTTTTTATAGTAATGTAAGATAAAATGTTTTTTTGCTGAACAGCAGGTTTGTTAAAATCGTTACACCATTAAAAAATAAACACAAAAGAAAATGAAAAAAGATGTATTAATGTTAGTGGCGTTGGTAGCTTTCGCCTTACAATCAAAAGCACAATTGTCGGATGAAGAATATGCATACGCAACAATGGATTTGCAGGGTATACTTAATTTAAGTATGACCACCGATCCAACGGTAAACTTTTCCTTTAAAACCATTCCGGATTATCAGAATGGTATTATAAAGTTTAATGCAACTAAGCTTGAAGTGGATGCAACAGTTGCATGGGATTTATTTGCTTATGCAAGCACAAATAACTGGGTACAGGTTGATAATTATTCAACCAACGGTCAGGCAACATTACCTGCAGAAATATTGGAGATGCAATCAATTCAACCCAACACCAGTGCAGCCACTAATCATTTTAACACATTAAGAAGTTTAAAAGGGTTAACTAATTCAGGTGTTGTTGCAGGTGTACCGACTTTAGCAACACAATTTTTAGCAGGAATGAGAGGAACGGCAGCCGGTCAATCATATGCACCTGGAGCAGCAGCAGCAAATCCTACCACCAATCAATTTAGAATTCACTATCGTTTAAAGCCAGGAATTCCGGCATCTTTTCCAAATTCAACTGTAGTATTAGCTGCACCAGGATTTGCCCAAGCTGGTTATTACTATCTTGAAGTGGTTTATTCTTTGGTTGAAAATCTTTAGATAAATAAGTTTTCTAAATATTATTTCTTTTCTGCAAAAGCCCTTCATTTTTTGAAGGGCTTTTTTTGTAACTTTTCTTACACAGGTAATGTAAAAGGAATAATAGCAAAAAGCAATAATTTAAATTGTGAAGTTGTATATCAAAACTATAGTTAAATATTTTCTTTTGTTTGGAATAAATTTATTTATTCCTGAATACCTATTTGCGCAAAATGTGAGTTTTGATTTAAAATCCAGCCCTAATATCGATTTCAAGTTTCATACTATTCGCGAATATCAAAATGGAATTATTATTCCTAATGCATTAGAATTAAAAGTTAATGTAATAGGATCGCAATGGGATTTATATGTTGGCACAACAACAACGGCAGCAGGTTCATGGAATACAATTAATACTTATTCAACAGGAGGCGCTAACCCTACAGTTGATATGTTACAAGCAAGGGTTTATAGTTCAAATGGCACCTCACAAACAGGAGGGGGTTTTTTTCCATTGAGCGACATTTCTACACCAGTGTATGTTATCGGTAGTAATTTAAATAATGTTGGAGTAAACTGTAGTGATCCGAGTCCGGTCGGTACAAATCAGCCAGGTGATTATACAAGCTCGCCCGGTTGCTACAAATTCAGAGTTGATTTAAAGGTAACTCCCGGATTTAATTACCGTCCGGGTTTATATACATTAAGAGTTGATTACATACTTATTGAAGACTTATAAAGACCACAATATCATAAATGAAATCAAAAAGTAAAATAGTTTTTTCGGTTGCGGTAATCGCAAGCATACTATTGTGCTTTGTGTTATCATTTTTGGTTACTCCTGTTATTGCCGGCAAAACCGAAGTGGAATTTATGAAAAGACAAACCACTCAACAAGCAAACGAGTTAGCATCTAATATGCTTAGGGTAGTTAATGGTGGCGAAAAGACGCTTAAATTTCAATTACAATTAAATCATCCCGAAGGATGGAAAAATATTAATACCAATGTTGACCTCTATGAAGTTGCAGCAGGTGATTCATTATTTATTCCGGTTAAACTAATTTTTAAAGGCAACGAAGAAGGAGATGTCAGTTATATGGTTGTAGCTACGCTAATATCAGAAAGCAATCAATTACAATTTGCCTCTGCATCATGGTATGTTTTGATTGATCGAAAATCAGATTGGTCTGCATCATCCAATAAAATTGAATCGTTCTTCATAAATAATTCTGATACTTCTACTTTTAGTTTGAATCTTAGAAACACGGGTAACTCTCCAGAATTGTTATCCGTAAAAATCACACCTCATTTTGGGTTATTAGCTTTCGATTTAAATACTTTGAAAGAAGTAACAACCCCATTGAGTATAGCGTTGCCTCCAGGCAGGGACACTGTGCTTAATTACATGGTAAAGCTAAAAGCTGTCGACAATAAATATTATCAAAATCAAAACAGTCGCTATCAAGGAACAATTACCAGTGAAAAATATCCATTGCGTGTAGCGGTTTCGTCAGTTACCAAGAATAATACTTCAGGCAAGGTTTGGAAAGCAACAATAAACTTTCAGAAAACAGCCAGTGAACGAAAATATAATGACTATTCGAGTCAAGTATTACCACTTACTGCGGAGCTAAGATTGGATAATGTTTTTGAAAATTCAACGATCATGAATTTGAATTTATACGGTGACGCTAAACTAAGCAGAGCACGTAATTTAAGTTACAGATTTCAATCGTTCTTCACAGACCAATTTTACAATCAAAGGTCTTTTCGTGGCAACTTTCATTATCTTGGTTATTTTACTCCACGTGCATCCATCGAAGGAGGAAATATAACCGGATGGGGAAATTTTGGTCAAACACCTTCGGGAGAGGGTGTTAAAGGAGAATATAGTTTGGGCATTAACAAAATCGGACTTTTGTATGTTCAAGGTCCAACACTATCGCCCGGACCAACTATAAAAGGCATTGGCGCAAGGCATGTTTTGAGTTTGAAGAAACTTTCGTTGGTTAATTATTTACAAAAGACCAATAATGAATTTACAAAATCAAACAGTTTACTTTACATAGGGGGCTTTGATTTTAAGGTGCGTTATCAACATATTTTTTCCTTGCGTGGTGGACTATCTACCGAAAGCTATCAGTTACCTTCTCCTCAAATAAAAAAGAAAGGTGTCGGTGGCGATTTTAGTTATTCGGGTAATGTGAAAGCAATTAGTTTTAGATTGTCGTCTACTTACGGATCTAAATACTATACCGGTTATCGTGGAATTTTTAATTTAAATTATGGAGTTAGTTATCGCATAAACCCAAAATTTAATTTCTCTTTTACAAATGCTTTTTATAATCAAAATCCGATATTCCTGGATCAGTTTGGAAACGAAATTGGGAGTTTCAAAAGCAAGAGTAGTCGTTATGATTTAGCGCTCAATGTTTCTGAAAAGACAAGTAGTTATACAATTCGTGCTGCATATTATGATGATGACTTTTCTACATTCCGATACCTAACACGAGGAATCGGTTTTGATTATAGACCTTCAACTAAAACATCTCAAGTTCGATTTTATTCTTCCGTTTTTGGTTCTTATATAAAACTGCCGGGATATGATATTGAAGATTATTTTACAGCACAAGTGAGAACCTCTTTTCGCTTTCATAGTTTCACAGCTAACCTACGATATAATTATGGACCTTTTCAAGCCTATGAACATTTGCGATTTGCTAATGATAAAGAAAATCGTCAATCGATTTTTGCTAACTTATTTTATGGATTTTGGATATTAGAAAATCGTGTTTCACTTGAGCCATCATTTAACTTTAGTTATGAAACTTTAAACAAAAGAAGCCGATTAAGCGTAAGACCTCAGTTATATTATTTTAGTAAAGGCGGATTTGAGTTTAACGCTTATGCCGATTTCCTTCTTAATTCACAGCAGCTATATCGTAGTACAGAAACCACCAATTTTCAAAATACCGAACAACGAACTTCTGAACAAAATTTAATAATGGGTGTTGGTTTTAAAAAGCAATTTGGAGTACCTGTTCCAGGCAAAAGATTTCATTCTGTTCAGGTGAATATATTTAAAGACCTGAACGGAAACTTAATTCAGGATAAAAATGAAGAGTCAATGGAAAATGTTTTGGTAACAATTAAACTAGCAACACCTGATTCTTCACGTGATAGTGATGTTGGATCATTTAATCAAATGGGAGAAAATTTAATTACAGATGCAAACGGAAGAGTTTCATTCAAAAATTTAGCACTAGGCATTTATACCATTTCCAGCAAGCCACTAACAGAAAACTCAGGATGGTTTCCTGGAAAAGTAAACGAACTTGTTCTGAATAAAACAAAAGAAGTGTCGGTTCCTTTTACACAAGGTGTTCGTTTAATGGGTTCGTTGATAGTTAACCATAGCACAAGTACAATTATACGTAACAAAACACCCGAGTTTTCACGTATAAGGGTAACAGCTTCAGATTCTATAGGTCGAGTATATTCCGGTTTAACAGGCTCAGACGGAAGGTTTGAGTTGTATGTGCCTGCAGGTGATTATAGAATTTCTATCAATGAAAAAGCAATTGATGATAATTATAAAGTGGTTCAATCAATGATAGCGGTTAGCCTTTCAGGATTTTCGGGAACGTATAATGTCAGCTTTCAATTGAATGAAAAAGAAAGAAAAGTAAAGATTAAAAAGTTTAATAAAGACGGAACAGAAATTGATAATCCGGAGAACGAAAAATAATAGAAACAATTAACAAAAACCAAAATGAAAAACAAATTGAAATTAGTGATCGTGTTATTAATTGCACACAGTAGTGATGTTTTAGGCCAAAGCGCTTCGGTTTCACCAAGCCGACTTTATTATAAAGCTGCACCAGGTGAAACAAAAAAGCAAACGGTTCATGTTATAAATAATTCTGAAACAAACCAATCGTATGCAATTACTTTTGGTGATTTTTCTGCTGAAGGAGTAAATGGTAAATCACAATTAATGGCTGCAGGGCAAAGTGAACATTCCTCTTCAAAATACATGAGTGCATCTCCGGCTTTCTTCGAATTGGCGCCAGGTAAGGATATAGATGTTCAGGTAAATATTGATTTACCTAATCTTCCCGAATCGAATAAGGTTAAATGGGGCACGCTGATGTTGAAGATTGTTAAAGAGCGAACTACCGCAAACAATGCAGGTAAAGATGGCGTTGGAATGGGTTTAGTGGAAACGTTTCAATTTGTGGTTCATATATTTCAAACACCACCAAGCGTTACTTTAAAAGATGCTGAAATACTAACTTTTAAGGAAGAAGAAAGTGCAGATGCTACTAAACGTAACCTTTCAATGGTAGCAAAAAACACAGGTGAAGCAATATTAGATTGTGCAACATACCTCGAATTTTCAAACCTTAAATCGGGTGAAGAAATTAAAACTAAGCCTTCAGCATTTACTTTGTTACCAGAAGGGTCGCGCGAAATCAAATTTCCTGTACCGGCTGATTTACCAAAAGGCAAGTATACAGTTACAGCAGTTATTGATTTTGGAAGCAAGGACAATGTACAGGCCGCTCAAATGAATATTGAAGTTAAATAGTTAATTGTTGTAACTTGTTTTTTTTGAATATTGCGGTTGCAATAAGTACAGCACCATTAAAAATTTTTAGGCTGTAAGCTCTGATGACTTACTCGCTATAAATCCGGCAAGTCAAAAAAATTGTTAAACTTCATAAACAAACGATTTTACCTAAGTACTAAATCAAGAGGTATTGCGTTTCTAATGGTTCAAACCGTACCTTTGTATACAGTGTTGATCTAGATTTCACATTAAAAAAATGGTTACATCATTATCAAATTATGAATTATTGATTCAAAAGCTTGACGGTTTTATACGCAAGTATTACAAGAATCAATTATTACGAGGATTAATATACAGCTTCACAGCGTTGCTTGCTTTTTTTCTTATCATTACCTTGCTTGAAAGTTTTGCATGGTTTGGACCAACAGTGCGATCGATGTTGTTCTATTTATATGTGTTTGGAACAGCAGTTATTGTTTATAGTTTCGTTCTTATTCCAATTAGCCATCTGTATAAGCTGGGTAAAATTATTAGTCATGAAGAAGCGGCTCGTATTATTGGCTTACATTTTCAAAGCATAAGCGACAAGTTGTTGAACACACTTCAACTAAACCAACAGGCAAACAATTCACCAGAACAAGCTGATTTGATTCATGCCAGTATTAATCAG
>JANNXV010000226.1:0-1676 GCA_031409815.1 Bacteroidota bacterium | reverse complement strand
CTTGATAAACCAACAGAAATTTATCGGGCGGGAACAGGTTACCTTAGTTCATTCGCCAGTCATAATTGCCGCACACCGGCCGGACACCCGGAAGGCTACTTGGAAGCATTTGCTAACTTGTATAGAAATTTTGCACTAACTGTTAAAGCAACAATAAATGGCGAACAACCAAAAGAAGAGTGGCTCGATTTTCCTAGTGCAAACGAAGGAGTGAGGGGAATGCTTTTTATAGAAAAAGTAATTGAGAGTGGCAGCAGCGATAAGAAATGGATTTCAATGGAAGAATAATTTTTTTAATTTTTGATAATTAATTTTCAATGACAACAATTAAAGGCCCGGGAATTTTTCTTGCACAGTTTATGGGAGACAACCCGCCGTTTCATGATTTAAAAGCAATTTGTCTTTGGGCAGAAGCAATTGGATTTAAAGCTGTGCAAATACCAACATGGGATGCTAGATGTATTGATTTACAAAAAGCTGCCGAAAGCAAAACGTATGCAGATGAAATAAAAGGCATCGTTAATGATTGTGGGTTGGAAATTTCAGAACTGTCAACACATTTACAAGGACAGTTAGTAGCTGTGCATCCGGCGTATGATAGTTCGTTTGATAATTTTGCACCAAAAAATGTGCATGGTAATAGTAAAGCCAGAACCGAATGGGCGGTGCAGCAATTAAAGTATGCAGCAAAGGCATCACAAAATTTGGGCTTGAATGCACATGCCACTTTTAGTGGCGCATTGGTTTGGCCAATGGTTTATCCTTGGCCGCAACGGGCGGAAGGATTGGTAGAAACTGGTTTTACCGAATTAGCCAAACGCTGGTTGCCCATTTTAAATGAGTTTGATAATTGTGGTGTTGATGTTTGTTATGAAATTCATCCGGGTGAGGATTTGCATGACGGTGTTACGTATGAAATGTTTTTAGAAAAAGTAAACAATCATAAAAGAGCCTGCTTGCTATACGACCCTTCGCATTTTGTGTTGCAATGCCTCGATTATCTTTCTTACATTGATATTTATCATGAGCGGATAAAAATGTTTCATGTAAAAGATGCAGAATTTAATCCCACCGGCAAACAGGGTGTGTATGGAGGATATCAAAACTGGATTGACAGAGCTGGCCGGTTTCGTTCGCTGGGTGATGGGCAAGTTGATTTTAAAAGTATCTTCAGTAAGCTGGCGCAATATAATTATGCCGGCTGGGCGGTGATGGAGTGGGAGTGCTGCATTAAAAATGCTGAAGATGGCGCCACTGAAGGGGCTGAGTTTATCCGGAAAAATATTATCCGGGTAACAGAAAAAGCTTTTGATGATTTTGCTGGCAGCGGTGCCGATGAAAAAACAAACAGAAATTTATTAGGTTTGGATTAGACCTTTTTTTAGTCGTATATTTCACACATAAAAAATCGTATATATGAAATGAGCCATAAATTTGACTTATCAACTGGTAATGAATATTTTCGGCGAATTGCATAGCCTGTCCCGATCATTTCGGGATAGCCAATTAAAATAAAAAATAAACACATGAAAAAAATTATTTTATCAATGATGGTTGCCGCAACATTAATATCCTGCGGTGGAAAAGGCGATAAAAAAACAGAAGGTGATGCGAAGCCCGACGCCGATAAAAAAGAAGCTGTAGCTGATAATGCTGCCAATCCTGATTATGAAAAA
>JANNXV010000225.1:0-11098 GCA_031409815.1 Bacteroidota bacterium | reverse complement strand
CGCATTGAAATTTTAGACCAATTACAGAATTGGAAGAAGATTAAAATTGCCAATGGAAATGTAGGTTGGATACTAAAGGAGGATGTCGAAATCATATAATATTTCCATTAAATTTTATTTCTATCAATTATTTTATTTTTTGAATACCTCTTATTGTTTACATTTGCCGCCCACGAAATAACGGTGAGGTGCCTGAGAGGCCGAAAGGAACAGTTTGCTAAACTGTCGTACGGAGAAATCTGTACCGTGGGTTCGAATCCCACCCTCACCGCAAATGCGGTGAAAAAGGTAAAATGGGGGGAGTTGGGGGATTGATAATTAGTAGTTTAGTTCTTTATTTTACTTGGTACCGAATAAATTCGGGGTGTAGCGTAGCCCGGTATCGCGCCTGCTTTGGGAGCAGGAGGTCGTAGGTTCGAATCCTGCCACCCCGACAATAATTAATTGGCTGATGTGCTGATTTGAAAATTTGAAAATGACAATAATTGCCTGACTTTTTACTTCATTTTCGAATTATATCATCCTCAAATTTTCAAATTGCTCAGATCCCGTAGCTCAGCTGGATAGAGCAACTGCCTTCTAAGCAGTAGGTCATTGGTTCGAATCCAATCGGGATCACTTTTAAAGCTTTTTTCAAGAATATTTATTTCACAATAAGCATTTTACTATACGTAGCTTGATGAGTAGTGGTAGTTAGGATGTAGGTTCCGGACGCTAGTTTTTGTGCAGGCGATATTTCAAACACATTATTTCCTTTATTTTCCATTAGTAATCGTTTTGATAAAATTTCCTTACCGTACATATCAGTAATTACTACTTGTATAAATTCTCCTCTTTCCGAATTAATAGACAATTTAATTGTTGATCCATCATTAGGATTTGGACTGAAATCAAACGAAAATTTAAGTGATTTTGAAAAATCAACTACAGCTATGTTTGAAAAGCTGAATGATCCATCAAAATCGGTTTGCTTTAATCGGTAATAGGAAATACCATCTAATGGTTTTGGATCTGTAGTATAATAATTTCGCGTTGTATTTGAATTTCCTGCACCTTTAACTTCTTTGATTGACTTAAAATCTACTGCATTTTCTGAACGCTCAATTGTAAAGTGATCATTGTTTTTTTCTGATGCTGTAGTCCAAATTATGTCCACTTTATTTTCATTTTGTTGTGCATTAAAATTCAATAATTCAATAGGTAGCGGTACAGCAGGACTTACTTTGCCGGTAATATGACTGAAAGAAGTAACTCCATTCCATGACAAAGTATGTGTAGGTAGATTTATCCCACCTGTGCCATATTCAGTTGCATTGTTCCAATTCGGAGTTGTTACAGTAGAATATTTCCAAGCAATAATGGATGCTTCGGAACCAACAACATCTGCTGCTGTATAAGTAAAGGTAATATCATAATCTGGTGTAGTAATTCCATAAGGGTCAAGTTCCCAGTATCGTGTTATATAGGATGAGGCTGTTCCCAGATTAGGGTGAATAGAGTCTATAACATTTAGTCTTACAAATGCTCCAGGAGCTAAAGTGGAACTAGCATTGAGTTTAAAGGTAAAAGGAGAATAATCATCAATATCACCAATTGGAAGGTTTATTTGGACGCCTCCTGTAGCATTAAACATTTTCTTTACAAAGCCGGTGCTATCTGCTTCTATATAAGATGAAGAATCGCCTCCACTTGTTGTTGCATTTGGCCCTAAAACCAAAGAGCATGAGTCGAGAATAATTTTTCCACTTGTCATTGTTAGGTTTCCCGTTACATAAATATGATTATTCAGGTAAACTGAATTGATGATTTTATTTATGGTGAGGTTATGAAAGTTAGTTGAGTTAATTCCATAAATGTGTTCAGTAGTATTGTTTGTAAAAGTTACAGTGCCTGTTGATGGATTAAATACTCCATCGTTTGTCCAATCACCCTCTATATTAATATTTCCTGCAGGAGCAGTTACATTTCCGGTATTCGAAATTATTAAATTATTGAAATTTGTGTTTGAGGTTCCACTAATTGTAGTTGTGTCTTTAAAAATAGTTGTACCGCTATTACTAACAAATAAATTATCGTTTATCCAGTCGCCCCAAACATCTAGCGTGTTCATTCCACTTAACGTTAAAGAGGCAGCAGCATTAATGTTTATTGATTTGCATTCAGCGCCAGTTGTTGAGATAACTGGCATAAACAAGGCACCAGCTGGAATAGTTACATCAATTAACTTGGAAGGAACTGTAGTGCAAACCCAATTGTTTGCATCAAACCAATCATTATTTACTCCACCAACCCAAGTTCCAATTTTATGAATAGTAACTGATGAATTTGCAGTAACAATTCCGCAGCCTCCTACGGCAGCAATTGAATTTGTTACAGTATAAGTGCCAGGTGTACTTGCTGCAATATTTATAACACCTGTTGCTGTACTAACAAATACCAGCCCTGCTGTGGAAGAAAAAGTGCCTGCAACACCACCGCCACTAAATGTAGGTGAAGGATTTGCAGCATTACTACAATAGGGAGTTCCGGTGTAGCTGAACGTGCCTACAGGCAAAGGTGTTACAACAATAGCCTTTGAACGGCTGCTGCTGGTTCCACATGAGTTTGAAGTGGTAACACTAATGGTTCCGCTCGTGGCGGCTGAATTAAATGATACACTTACTGAATTCGTAGAACCTGTTATTGTCGCACCGGTTCCACTAAAGTTCCAGGAATAAGTATTTCCTACAACATTTGGAACTGTATAAATTTTACCACCTGAACCCTGACAAACTGGAGTAGGTGCAGAGGTAAATGCAGAAGGTGTAACCGGTAGAAGTGGAAATGAAATAATTACCGTGTCTTTTGTTTTGCACCCATTATTATTATTTGTCCAAACAAGATTATAGGTTCTGCCTGAAATCCCTGTAAACACACTATTAAATGCTGTTGGTGAAACAACTATACCACCAACTCCAGAAATGATGGACCATGCACCAGTATAAGGTGTTGGATTGTTTCCAGCAAGAGTTGTACCTGATAATCCACATAACGATTGATCGGAACCAGCCGTTGATGGACTTGGATTTGCATAAACATTTACAATAGTAGGATCCACTCTTCCAATTACAGTACTTCCATTGTAAGTGAATCCGGTCAACTGATAAGCTCCTGGACTTGGAGTTGGTAATACATATGGAAGAGCACTTACAATTATTGGTGTTTGAGCAACACCATTAATAGTATAATTTAAAGTATAGTTTAATGTTATGGGTGTGCTGCATAACGTAAATGATACTGGTATGCCAGATGTTCCACAAATAACACCCGAAGGCGATAAAGCAGCCTTAGAAACAGTATTTGAAATAGCGCACGAAGTATATAGTTTGGGTATTGTTGAAATGTTAACAGTGGTATTGCTGGTTACATCACCAACAGTAATTGTTCCTGATGTAACCACAGTTCCTGCATTGCCAACTTCTGTCCATGCGGTTCCGTTGTATTCACCCACTCGCATATCAGCTAAAGAATTGGAGGCTCCACTTACTGTCATTGCCGCTGTAAGATCACTTTGTGCATCCCACGCTATTTTAACTTTTGCAGGTTGCGAAGCCACTGAATTATTACTTATATTCCATGATTCTGTCGAGTTAGAAACTAGTATTGGTGATACCAGTGAATTCGGATTGGAGTTAATTGGAAAATATTCCGCAGTCCATGATTTTGTTGAACCCGAGGTGATTGTTACGTTGTGACTTTTAACTGTACCATTTCCGATTGGAAAGAGGAAAGAACTTCCATTAGGAATAAATTTAATTAATGGCCCATTTACATATGAAGTTGTTGTTCCTCCTGTTGGTATTGCAGCAGTGGCCCATGTGCTATTGAGCGCTAATTTATTTGTTGTACTGGTATTGATTAATCCGTCAGTTAACAGTAAGTTGTTTTTTACTTCTATCGACCCGTTATTGCCAATACTTAAACCAAAACTATTATTTACCTCAAGATTATTAAATCCATTTGTGCCTGTAAAGTCTCCCAATGGACCACCAAGTGTTTGTGCATTAGTACTTGAAAATGTTACTGTCGAAGCTGGGGAAGAACCGGTGCCACTGTTAAATGCGCCTCCGTTGTATCGTTCCATTGTTCCAAGTATGGTTAATTTTTTATTATTTACACTGTTATCCAAAGTTACTGAACCATCAATTTTAAGCTGATTGCAAATGGTTAAATCTTTATTTGGTAAAACTCTGGAACCTGTGCCTGAAATTAGTATTTTAGGAATGCTGTTAAAGAGCGTGGCTATGATTGTGTAAGTTCCTGTTCCTCCATACTCCAAACCTCCACCGGTAATGCAATCAAAAAATAAAGAGAAGTTTCCTGCTGGTAAATTTCCGCTTTCTAAATACAGAATTCCAGTTCCATCTACATTCCCCAAGTTGTGACCATAGGTTGGTGAAACAATTTTTAGTTTTCCAGTGCTGCTGATGGTTGTATTGTATGCAGAACAATTATTAACGTTGGTAATTACATTATGATTTACGATTACATTAAAGCCATTTGGTCCACCTATCGGACAAGGAATTACTGTAGGACTTACTGGTATCCAAATCGAGTTGTCTGTCCAATCACCATCTGCAATGGTTTCAAACGTGGGTACATCATTAGGTATTGCTGGATCATCTCCTGCGGTGTAATCTCCACTTAAACTGTTTTCGCCTGTATGGTTAAAAGTAGCTGTGTGTAATATTTCGTCAACGTTATCAGTAGCCGGACCTACTGCCGCTTTACTCCATAAACCTGAAGGAAGAATTAATCTTGCAGCAACATAAGTATTTTCTGTTCCGTTAACATCGCCAACTAAATATTGCAAACTAAGCGTTCCACTAAAATTGGAAATTCCTGAACTTTCAATTGACCAATAATAATCAAGCACGTTAGCAGGATCTAATACAGTTGGTTGGTAACTGTTAACCGGATTAACTCCAATATAGCCAACTGTTGAGCTATTGGTAATATTATAAATTGCTGGCGTATATTTTCCAGCAACACCAATAGGAAATGTAAATGAAGTTGGCGAAGCAATGCTGTTAAAGAATTTTCTGGTTCCTGAATTACTGGCTACTCCATCTGACTTAATCATTTTTGTGCTGCTAAAACCCGCACCACCAATATTACTGGTTTGTGTGAGCATCAATAAATACTGGTTAATATCCAATATACCTTGAGTCATAACAAGGTCACCTTGCAGTGTAATGTCGTTATTTGATTTTGCTCCGTTCGTATTGTTTAACACTAATCGACTGTAGTTTCCGGTACCATAAATTTGTTGCAGGGTAACACCCGAAAGACTTATGCCACCCGTTAAATTATCATCACTATAATTTGCATTATTGGTTAAACTGCCTTTTAAGTTTAGTAAATAAGTGAGTAAACTAAGCGTTCCACTTGAAAGCGTTAGGTTATTATTAACTGTAAAGTTGTTGTTAACTGTTAGAGAGGTAACAGGTGATACAGTTAAATTATAAAAATTACTAATACTTGTTCCTGTGATATTTTGTACTCCACCGCTAAATGTTGTAAGGTTAGTTCCATAATTATAGGTCCCGGTATTACTTAAATCACCTTTTATAGTAACATTAATGTTGTTTGAATTAAAAATACTTCTAGCATTAGTCAGAGTCAACGAACCATTAAGTACTAATGGATTTAGCATTAATCCAATAGTCGCATTTACAGCAGCGGCACCAGTTACAGTTAGATTAAATAATGGTGTATTTGCATCCATTAAATAATTTTGAACTAGGTTAGGAATCACGTTGCTAAAAATAATTGTACCACCGGTTGCAATTGAACTTCCCGGTCTTAAATACAAATCTCCAAATGTTGTTCCGCCACCTCTCACAATAGTAAGCGTTCCTGCAGTTAGATTAAATTGACTGCTGGCATTTGTTACTTCCAGTTTGGCACGAGTTAATGATAGTGCTAAGCCACCAGGTGATGAGTTACCACCTATTGTCACGTTGCCGCCACTTTGGGTATAATTTAGTATTCCATTGGTAGTTGAAGTTGGTCTTCGAATCTGACCGTTTACTACTAGGTTTCCACCTTGCACTTCAATGGCAGATGAACCTCCTCCTGAATATTCGATATCATTATTAGCAGCACCACCAGCTGCAGGCCCAACATATACATTGCCATTTACTACAGTTAACTTCCCGTTAAGTATTAAATCATAGGTATCTGATGCAGCACTGTTTGCTATTAGTACATTTATGTTGTTAATGTTCGAAGGCATATTTACCAATAAACCTGCTGTGGATGGAATAGTGAAATTGGTAGTTGTTGAAATGTTGAAATGAGCTCCGGCATTTGGGTTAGTTCGCATGTATCTTAAAGTACCATTTTGAAGATTTAGCCAGTTATTGGTCGGAGTGGTTAAGGTTCCTGCAATATCTAAAGTTAGTGTAGTAGCTTGAGAATTTCCTTTGTTGACGGTTACAGTGCTAAAAGTGGTTGTGGGATTTCCTGCAGTATTTGATATGCTCGCATTTGTAGCTCCAAAAAATGTTAATGGGATATTTGAAAAATTACATCTGCTGATTGTGGTTGCAGGTGCATTTGCGATACCATTGGTGTTATTAATAAAGTTTCCACCAATTGAAATACTCTCTGTGTTACCTGCAGCTCCTCCCCAGTCATCAATGCCTGCACCCAATGCAACTGTTACATTTCCATTAACGATGACGGTTTGTGTATTTGCACCATGTCCGTAAAACCCAAACGAACCACCAGTAATAGTAAGGTCACCTCTTATTGTTATTGTTTTTGCAACAGTGACTGTAGGTGGCGTTGGGTAAGGAGTATTCCATGTGGGTAAAAACCACGAATCAGCATTTTGACCGTTGGTGATACAATTGCCATAAATAGTTACATCATTGTTAGGGAAAATAATATTGGATCCGCCTAATGGAGAAATAATCAGATTTCCATAGGTGGTTACTCCATTTTTCAAATAATAGGTTGTGCCTGCAGTAGCGTTACTTGAATATAATTCAGTGGTACCAAGATTTACATTGAAGTCAGAAAAGTCACCAAGCGGATTGGCAAATTCGACACCTGAATTATATCTTGTACCAATTCTGAATGTTCCATTCCCAGTGGCATCTGAAAGTAACAATGCAAAATTGGAACCCGGGTTGTATCCAACATCTAACGTGGAACCGGTTTTTATTGTCAAGCTAGCACAGTTTTGAACATCGGTGTTAATCACATTGGTTCCAAAATTTGGTGTACCCGGTGCTGAGTTTAACTTAACAGTAAAATTATTTTCAATATAAACAATGCTGTTTGCGCCAGGAAAGTTAACGCCAGCTACTGCTCCTGCTGGTACGGCTGCTCCTCCAGAGGTATATGACCAGGTAGTATTAGCATTCCATCTGCCATTGGCAATACTGTAAAATTTCATAGGAACGCCAAAGGGATCTGTTGGGGTATCATCACCTGCGGTATAGTCTCCATCAATAAATGAAACATTATTTAGAAACGATCCTCCAGTAGGTTGACCAATAATTTTTGTTACAATGTCTAAATCGAGTGTCGTGCCTTTACTCCATGTTGCAGTGCTTTGATTAAAGCGAGCAGCAACATAACCATTCTCAGTTATACCCGCTCCGGTAATTACATCGTTTACTGAATATGTATATCCATGTGTAATAGTTGCAGCTCCTAATGTAAAGCCATTGGATCTTACACGCCAGAAATAGGAAAGGCTTCTTCCGGCTGTAGTTACATTGGGATGAGCATATCCAACCGGAACAACAGTTATTGAACCGTAGGTTGTTGGTGCGGAACCAAAACCTATAGAGCCAGGTGTGTAATTGGGAACTCCGGCATGACTGGTTGAAGGGGCTCCGACAGGGAAATTGAATGCAGCCGTACTGGAATAAACTTTTGTAACGCCTCCATCACCTGCATTGCCTGCACATTGAATATACCTTAGTGCACCTGCGTTTACAATGGATGCAGAACTATTTAAGCGAAGATTGTAAGTATTAATATTAAACAGCTTGTTCTGCGAAAAGGTAAGTGTACCATTAATAGTGGTGTTGTTTAATAACGAGATCGGAGCTGCAGCAGCATTTGTATTATTGAGTTCTAAATTTTGAAAGGCACCATTTCCATCTATTGTTTGAGTGAGTGCTACACCAACCAATGAAATTTTTCCGCTTCCGATATGTAAACCTGAATTGAAGACGTTTTTTGAAATGTTAATGCTTGAGCCGTTATCGTTAAAGGTTCCTAGTGTTAGATTGAAATTATCTAAAACATTTATCGCTTGTTGTGATCCAGCACAATTTACTGCAACACCTGCTGGTTTATTGATCGTTAATTTATTCAATGCCAATGGTGCAGCTAGATTTACTGTAAAAATTTGAGTACCTGTTCCATTAAATGTTGTGGTGTTAGTACCGGTTGTATAGGTAGTTCCGTTTTGTACTGTAAAATCTTCTCCTATTGTAACATCAAGTGAAGTGGCGCCTGGGCTAATTGCAGTAAAGTCACCTGAAGCCAAAGTAAAATCTTTTAAAATTGTTAGCGGATATCCAGTATTTAATTGTACAATGGATGTACCACTTACACGGTTAATGATAAAATTTCCTAATGAAGCATTTGATGAAATGAGATAGTTTGTGGCATCAGGTAGAATTGTTCCGGTGTTTGAAACAATTTCTATGGTTCCATTTGTTACATTAATATTTGATGTAGATGATTTTACATCAAATGCTTCCTGAATAATATTATCAGTTACGTCAAATATGCGAATGGTGCCACCCGACATATTAAACACATTGTTTGTGTTTTCAAGATTGAATGTTCCCAAAGTACTTGTTACGCCATTTATTGCCCTTGCAGTATTTAAAGAAAGAGAAGTAGTATCTATTAAATCACTTGTTAATGTGTAAGCAATTGGTGTTCGTTTGAATCGACCCCGCAGTAGTAAAGTTCCACCGGCTTGTTGAAAGGAAGCAGCACCACTAACAGCTGAAAATTGTTTTGCATCCACAACACCTCCGTTAATAATTATCTGACCTGACGAAGTGCTATTGGTAACAATACCACCTGATTCGCGTGTAGATAGATAGCCATCGTTAACTTGTAATTTTCCAAATACCACTAAGGAGTTGAAGCCATTAATAGTTGTTCCGTTTACCAAGCCGGAACCACCAGACACTCCATACATAACATTAACTTCTTGGTAGTCATCAGCAGTCGATAGCATTACAATACCGGATCCATCCAACACCAATGCGGCATTGGCTGGTATGTAATATTCAGATGATGCAATTGTTCCTTCTGTGAGTGAAGGAATAGAAACTAAACCAGTCAATATAAGTGTGCCATTTCTAATCCAAAGTGCCTTTTTAATATTTGGGTTCGATGCAGTAGCGCCCATTAATACATCAGATGCAGCAGTGTTGGCACCGAAAAGCCTGAAAGTACTGCTGGAGGCTGAGTAAAGTGTGAGTGAATAAGTTTGGTCGGTTCCTTTATCAACAATCAGATTATAAAAATCAGTTGTGTTATTACACGTTAGAGAATTATTAGATGAGCCTCTGAAATAAACCGTTGCGAAACCTGTATTAGTATTAGCAATGATTGGAGGAAAAAGATTAAAATCAGGAAATGAAAGATTCGTAAATCTTACAATTCCGTTATTCGTGAAATCGCCATTGATTACAACCCGGTGTGATTGCGAATCATAATAGTCAATAAATGGCGCTGCAACAGTTGTTACAATTGGTAATACTGGATTTGTTGTAGTATTGGTAACTCCATATCCAACAGTAATAGAACCTGGGGCATCCACGGTAACATTTCCATTGATCAATAATTGACGTCTGGCCGAAGTGTTGTCATTAATCTGAAAAGTTCCCTGACTAATGTATAGATTACCGTTTAGTGTAAGATTATTTAATTGGGTTGCTATTACTCCGGTTGCATTAATTGTTAAATTATTGTAGATGGTTTGTGCAATGGGTAATGTGAAATTCGAACTGTTTTGATAAACAACGGTTCCACCTCCAGCATTTACAAGTGAATTAGTACCAATGGTAGGAAAATTTACTGATGCCAGTTGTAAAGTACCTTGCCCGCTTAGCGATAGAAGTCCATTGGTAAATTGATATGTTGACATATCGATAAAGGCACCTCCCTGGATAGTAACATCTAAGTTTTGTGTTGAAATATCAGCGGGTAAGGTTACTGTGCGGCCTGATAGTATTACAACTCTATCATTAAATCCTGGAATGCTGCTGCCAACTTGTAGTGTTCCACTAGGGTCTGTTGTCCAGGTGCTGGCAGTATTCCATGACCCTGTTTGATAGGAATAATAAATTGCTTGAGTTCCCAGCGTCCACCATCCATTAAATGGTGCAGTTCCGGTAACAGTAAATGTATTAACACCTAATGTGGTGCTACCTGAAGTTGGAGGTGTTTGCATCAAGCTTCCATTGCTTGGATTACCTGGTGAATAAGCGACTGTTGTTGCTAATGCATTCGCCTCAGCTGCATCATATTGAAAATTGGCAGTAACTGTTGTTCTGACAGCACTCGATAAAACATCCCAATATTTATTGATATAGGTGGAACCTAATGAGGCTGATACCGCTCTTGCGCTAACGGTTCCTAAAGTTGAGGCACCAATTGCAGTAATTGTTAAAGGTGAATAATAGCGAGTAGGAGTTCCGGATCCAACAGGATAAACAAAAGGCAATGTTTTGTTTGCATT
This sequence comes from Bacteroidota bacterium, assembly GCA_031409815.1. Taxonomy (GTDB): domain Bacteria; phylum Bacteroidota; class Bacteroidia; order AKYH767-A; family OLB10; genus JANLUX01. The sequence goes on along the minus strand of JANNXV010000225.1, from coordinate 327 downwards.
TAAAATTAAATAACCTGTGCCATTTGTAGAAATCATATTAGAAGCACTATTGACTGCACCCGCTATTGCTCCATTAGTACTATTATTTAATGTTAAATTAAAATTGCCCAATTCCAGTATTCCAGAAGTTAAGGTAAGCACTCCGGCAGCAGCAAGCGCAATTGACCCGCCAAGGTTTACAATATTGTTTGTGCCGGTTTTGTTTAAGGTAAGGCTTAGTAAGTTGCCACCTCCAATTGGTGGCAAGTTCATCACTGGTGTATTGTTTCCTCCAATGGAGAGCGTTGATGCAGCAGTTCCGGTAATAGTGCCGGTACCAACTGTTAG
>JANNXV010000224.1:0-9659 GCA_031409815.1 Bacteroidota bacterium | reverse complement strand
ATTTTTATTGCAAAATACGACTCGGTTGGAAATACTCTTTGGGTTAAAGCTGCGGGAGGAGTGAATCATGATATTGCCCATAGCATTGTTGTTGATCCAGCTGGTAATGCTTATATCGGTGGATATTTTCAAAGCCCTATTGTGACCCTAAGCAATACAATGGTATGTGGAATACAAGATGTTTTTATTATTAAATATGACGCATTAGGAAATGCTCTTTGGGGTAAAAGTGGTGTAGGTACATGGTATGATTTTGGAATGAATATCGCAGTTGATTTATATGGAAAATCATACGTAACAGGATATTTTATGAGTGACACAATTACCTTTGGAAGTACTTTATTATTAAATTCAGGTGGTGTCATTGATTTTTTTGTCGCAAAACTTGATAGTTCTTCCATAACTAACATTATAAAAATTAATCTTACCAACCAAGTCACTCTTTATCCCAATCCCACCACTTCACAAGTAAACATCACTAGCACTTTTACAATAGATAAAATAGAAATTGCAGATATAATAGGGCAGGTGGTTTATCGTGCTACACCAAAAGATAAAAATTGCTTGGTGCAGATAAAGTCACAGGGAATATATTTCGTAACATTAACTGCTGGTGATCAAAGAGTAGTGAGGAAGGTGATTGTTGCGAGGTGAGTAAGTTGCAGGCAAATATTCAATCCTTTTCACAATAATTGTTGTCCTCGCCAACCACTGAATAAGTTTATTTTTTTATTTAGTTTCGCCCGCAAGTCCATTAACACCGAGACCTTAAGAAGAATTTACGAGAATAAAGTAATATGGTTTTTAGCAGCAATTTATTTCTTTGTGTTTTCTTACCCGTTTTTTTTCTGCTCCTTTTTCTAACACCACTTAAATATCGTAATTACACTATTGTTTTTGCAAGCGTATTGTTTTATGCATGGGGCGCTCCACGTTTTGTTTTTGTGTTGGTGGCTTCTCTTATTCTCGATTTTTTTTTAGCTAAGGCAATTTATAAAGCGGATGCTAAGCGAAAGAATGCGTTGCTTATTTTCTCTATTATTATTAGTGTTGGAATGATGATGTATTTCAAGTATGTCAACTTCTTTATTACCAATATTAATGATGTTCTATATACAATGGACATTAATCAAATCAGGGTACTCAATATTGCTTTACCGATAGGTATTTCTTTTTTTACGTTTCACCAGTTAAGTTACATCATTGATGTTTACAGAGGAGTAAAGGAGCCAATGAAAAAATTATCAGATTATGGATTGTATATTTTATTGTTTCCACAATTAATTGCAGGTCCTATCATTCGTTTCAACGAAATAGCCGACCAGATTAAAGACAGGCGAAAACAAGAGACCATTGATAATAAACTTTTGGGATTATATCGCTTCATTATTGGCTTATCAAAAAAAGTAATTATTGCCAATGCCATGGCTGTGGTGGCCGACCAGTATTTTAATAAAGCAGTTTCTGACATCACCACATTGGAGGCATGGGTAGGAGTGTTGGCCTATACGTTCCAAATTTATTTCGACTTCAGCGGCTATTCCGATATGGCAATTGGGTTGGCGCGAATGATGGGTTTTATTTTTCCCGAAAATTTTAACAATCCATACATCGCACAAAGTATCACTGATTTTTGGAGGAGATGGCACATTACATTAAGCCGCTGGATGCGCGACTATCTATACATTCCTTTAGGAGGAAATAAGGTTTCCATTAAACGCATGTATATGAATCTGTGGATTGTTTTTCTTATTTCCGGTTTTTGGCACGGTGCTTCCTGGAATTTTATTGTGTGGGGAATTTTTCACGGAACTTTTTTAATATTTGACCGGCTTTTTTTGATAAAGCTATTATCGAAGCTCGCAAGCCCTTTTAGAATTATTATCACTTTTATTGTTGTGATGATTGGGTGGGTGTTTTTCAGAGCAGATACTTTAACTCATGCAATAGCATACTTACATAAAATGTTTTACTTCTACGGCACTTTTGAAATTAATTTAAGTAACCGGTTTACAATTTTGGTATTGGCTGCTTTAATATTTTCATTTATAGGTACAATAAAAAACGCAGAAGAAAAGCAACTTTCGTTATACACCCAATTAACAAAACAGAGATTTATTTTTTTATCCATCGTTTGCTCGTTATTGTTTGTGTGGAATTTAGCGGAAGTTACGGTTACAGGTTTTAATCCATTTATCTATTTCAGGTTTTAAATGTTAAATATCGCTAAGCATATTATTTTTTATCTTTTCATAATTATGTTATGGCTTCCTTTGGTGCAACAAAATTTAGAATTGTTTGAAATCAGCACGGTGGTAGGTGCTTACAAAATGCCAGTTGAACCTGAATATGATGAAAACACAGTTTGGAGCGGAGAGTTTCAGGATAAGTATAGCGATTATTTTAAATATCAGGTTGGCTTTAGAGACCTCCTTGTTAGATTATATAATCAGATTGCTTTTTCTTTATACGATGAAGCACATTTATCGAATGTTGTAGTAGGGAAAAATAATCAACTGTTTCAGGATTTTTATATTGATGCTTATGTCGGTAAAGATTTTGTAGGCGAAAACCTGATTAATGAACAATGTGCTAAACTGAAAAAAATTCAAGACACACTTAGCAAAAAGGGAATCCATTTTTTAGTATTGTTAGCTCCGGGCAAAGCCGACTTTTTTCCGGAACACATTCCCAACCAATACAAAAGAAATCTCAATAAAAAATTGCCAAATAATTATCAGGCTTACAGTAAAGTGTTATTTGCAAATAGAATAAATCTCATAGATTTTAATAAATGGTTTATCGAACATAAAAACAAAACCGAATATCCATTATATCCGCAGGGCGGAATTCATTGGAGCTTATACAGTGTGGCAATAGCAGCCGATACGCTAATGGCAAACATGAAAAGAATTTCAGGTAAAAACTATAGCAAGATAAAAATGATTGGTGCTGAAATAAGAGAAGATATTCCTGAACCCGACCGTGACTTGTCTGATGGAATGAATTTGCTGTTTCCAATCAAAGCATATAAAACAGCATTTCCAATTATGCAATTTGATACCCTTGGTAAAATAAAACCAGATGTATTAACCATTTCCGATAGTTACTATAATAATTTAGTGGAATTGGGATTTGTAACCTCAACCTTTTCTCCAAAATCATGGAATTGGGGATCTTTCAATATGGCGCACAGTGCATTTACGGATGCTTATATTTACGTAAACGAGTTAGATGTTCAAAAAGAAATTGAGCAGCGTGATTTTGTGATCATTATTTCTACAGTACCCAATCTAAACCGTTTTGGCTGGGGCTTTATTGATAAGGTTTATGATATCTATTTTAGGAAATAAAAGTTTTATCGTCAAATTGTATAGTGTAAATCACTTTGAAAATTGAATTTCCACATCATCCATATAAGCTTTTTCTTTACCATCAATTATCGCGTAAACTTTTAAATATCCTTCTCCCGGATATTTGTCCAAGTCAACTTCCGTCATAATCTGTCCCCATTCTTTTGGTTTTGAAATAAACTCATTAAACGGAGTACCATTCCAATAATAGGTTTTTTCGTCTGTGTTAACAGAGACAATCAATTTACATCTTGCCGATGTATTGCTTAATGCGCCCCATACTCTGATTTTAACTTTCTTATAACCCTTTTCTTTAATTTCTGACATTTTTTTAGCAAAACTCTGGCTGTAAGAATTAGAAGAGTCCATCTTTGTGCAGAACTCACCACTTCTCGAAAACTCATTGGTTATGCTAGGCGATTCACCCAACCATTGGCTGAAATTTTCAAAATCCTGAGAATAATATCCATCGTCTTTTGGGTTTTTATTTCTCTTACATGAAGTTAGAGCGGTAATAATAGTAACTAATAAAAAAAACTTACTTAATTCATATTTCATACTTGTCTTTTTTTGCAAAACTAACATCTTGCACTATAATTATTAGTTCTTGCTAATATTTGTATCACTCATAATATACAACGGCCTGTTGCGCACATTTGCACTCAGCCGGCAAATACGAGGGTTTGGCATTGTGTACTGGAAATTACTCACGGAATAAGCTTGAGCAAACTTTCTAATTCTTTGTCAGTAATATCGCTTCTCTCTGACTTATCATAAATGGTAAGCAAAAAAACATTTGATTCACTTATTTGAATGTGGGTAATAATCCTTGCACCTCCTGACTTTCCTTTTCCTTTGGATGATATTGCAACTCTTATTTTATAACACTCGTTTCCAAGTGATGTTCCCATATGGGGTTCTCGCTTCAATGATTGCCCTAATTCAAAAAGTTCTTTTTTAAGAGACGGAAATTTTTTAATAAGCCGTTTAGCCTGTCTTTCAAAAACAGAAATAGACTTAATATTATAATTCATTCAAAAAATCTTCCAGGTTTCGTGTCTTTTTCTTTCCCGCCTTAATTAAGGAAACTTCTTCAACCGCTTCTCTTAGTTCTTCGAGAAACTGCGCTTTGGAAGATGTTAAAGTTTTAGCCTTAACAAACGAGAAATTTTTAAGCAACTCCAAAACAAAAGAGGCTTTATTATCTTTAATATCCAAGAGTACTTTCATGATAAATATTGTTTATACAAATATCTTAAAAAGGATTCAAAGCTAAAATATTATTTCTGCTCAATGTTTGTATCACTCATAATATACAACGGCCTGTTCCTCACATTAGCACTCAGCCTACTGATGTATTCACCGATTATACCAATGCAAATTAATTGCACACCACCAATAAACATCACAGCGAGCATCAATGATGTCCATCCCGGAACATAGCTTTTTGAAATAAAACGCGAATACAATGCATATAAACTCACAAAGAAAGTCATGATGGAAACAAAAAATCCCATGGCTGTTGCAAACTTTAATGGAAGATTGGAGAATGAAGTGATACCATCCAAAGCAAAGCGAATCATTTTTTTGTAGGTGTAGCCGGTATCACCTGCGTGGCGTTCGCTGCGATCGTACTCCACATACGTTTGATTGAAACCAATCCATGAAATTTGTCCGCGTAAAAATTTTTGTTGCTCGGGCATGTGTCGCAAAACTTCCACCACTCTTTTATCCATAATGCGGAAGTCACCGGTATCAACAGGAATTGAAATGGAAGTGATGCTTGCCAATATGCGGTAAAATTTCTTGGCAGTATATTTTTTCAAAAAACTTTCACCGGAACGGCTTCTTCGTTTTGCATACACCACCTGAAAACCTTCTTTCATTTTAGCAACCATCTCAGCAATCAGTTCAGGTGGGTCTTGCAAGTCGGCATCAATAATTACAACAGCCTCCCCTTTTGTGTTATCTAAACCGGCAGTTACTGCAACCTGATGACCAAAGTTGCGGCTGAAGTTGATGTACTTAACAGCAGGATCCTTTGCTGCCAGATCACGAATTAATTCAATGGAACGGTCTTTACTTCCATCGTTAATAAAAATAAATTCGTGTGATGGAGTGATTGCACTAATTACTTTCTTCAGGCGATCATATAATGGTGGAATGTTATCCTGTTCGTTGTAAATGGGGATGATTATAGATAATTCTGTCATGTCAATTAGAAAATTTGGTGATTTGAAGATTTGAAAATGAGGAAACAATTGGATTGGAATAAATTATTTTTATTGAAGGAAGTCATACAATTTTCAAATCTTCAAATTTTCAAATTAAATAATCATTTCAGGAATCTCTCCTTCAACAATTAATTTTCCGGCAGTCGCTTTAATTATTTCCTCTACCGAAATGCCGGGAGCGCGTTCTATTAATTTAAAACCTTGCGGTGTAACATCGAGCACTGCGAGTTCTGTAACAATTCTTTTAATGCATTTGATCCCGGTTAAGGGTAGAGTGCATTTAGGCAACAGTTTTGATTCGCCTGCTTTGTTTACATGCTGCATGGCAACAATTATATTTTTTGCTGATGCTACTAAATCCATTGCTCCACCCATGCCTTTCACCATTTTGCCCGGAATTTTCCAGTTGGCAATATCACCTTCTTCGCTTACTTCCATTGCACCGAGAATAGTGAGATCCACTTTTTGGGCCCGTATCATCCCAAAACTAAGTGCTGAATCAAATATGGAAGCTCCTGGCAGAAGAGTAACCGTTTGTTTTCCTGCATTAATCAAATCAGCATCTTCATCTCCTTCAAAAGGAAATGGTCCCATCCCTAAAATTCCGTTTTCAGATTGCAGAGTTACGTTAACTCCTTCGGGCAGGTAGTTTGCTACCAATGTAGGAATACCGATTCCAAGATTCACATACATTCCGTCTTTTACTTCGCGTGCAATGCGTTTTGCGATTCCGTTTTTGTCAAGCATAATTTTGATGTGCTAATTGGTGATGTGCTAATGTGCTGATTATTGATGTGCTGATGAATTAAAATGATGTACTGATGTGCTGATAAAAAGGATATTTTATTTTTTGACGATTTTTGATTTTGTAGTGGAGATGATTTTGGTAAGAACTTTTTGAATGGAATCTAATTTTTTCAATAACTCATCGGTGTCAGGATAGTTCTTAGAATGTTTGCATAACAAAAGCCAATACTTTGTTTCATTGCCTTCCTTTGATGATATTTTTAACTTGTGGATAAAATCAACTTTGCTTTCGGCATGTTGTGCCTCAAAAACATTTGCACCTATTGAAGTTCCCGAACGAAATAATTGATTGGCTAAATTGAACTTTCGTTTAGTTTCCAACAATTCAGAAAATTCAATTATTTCCAAAGCAAATTCAAAAGTTAAATTAACAATCAGATTATCAGTTTCAAGTTTCATGTCATTTTAAATTTCGGCTTCATTTTTTTTCATCAGCACATTAGCACATCAATAATCAGCACATCACTTTTTCCTTACAGTCAATTGTTCAATTCTCTTTTCGTAATTATTGCCCTTGAAAATGCGGTGCACATAAATTCCCGGCACATGAATATGATCAGGGTTTAATACTCCTGGTTCTACCAGTTCTTCTACTTCTGCTACTGTAATTTTTCCTGACATGGCAACCAGCGGACTGAAGTTGCGTGAGGTTAAACGAAAAACTAAATTGCCTTCTGTATCTCCTTTCCATGCTTTTACAATTGCAAAGTCGGGTTCAAAGGCATATTCCATAAGGTAATCTTTTTCCGTTCCGTTAAATTTAAATCTTCTTACTTCTTTTCCTTCAGCTATTTCTGTTCCAACTCCTGCGGGTGTATAAATTGCAGGCATACCGTAACCGGCTGCCATCAGTCTGGTAGCAAGTGTTCCCTGTGGAATTAAATCCACCTCCAGTTCACCGCTTAGCATCTGACGTTCAAATTCTGCGTTCTCACCTACATAGGAAGAAATCATTTTTTTAATCTGCTTGCCTTGCAATAAAAGGCCGAGGCCAAAATCATCTACTCCGGCATTATTTGAAATACAGGTAATATTTTTCACTCCTTTTTTTACTAACGCATTAATACAGTTCTCAGGAATTCCGCACAAACCAAATCCACCAAGCGCCAGGGTCATTCCATCTTTTACATCCTGAATGGCTACTTCAGCATTTGCCACAACTTTATTCATAGGTTAAAATATTATAGTGTGTAAAAATATAATTTCCGAATGTAATATGATTGAAAGATCAGAGCAACGAATTGCTGCTGTCAGTAAAACAATAAAATGGTATTTAGGGATTCAATCCCCATTCACTATTAATTGAATTGCTGCCGGGTGTTTCGTATTTTGAACAGTCAAGCTCAACCGAAAGCGGATGCTCTGGTTTTTCGAAATCACCTTTTGAATAATTTAAATCCGGGTCGGCATAAACTTTTTTCATATAAAGTCCCCAGATCGGTAAAGCCATGTTTGCACCTTGTCCTAATTGTGTTGTTCTGAAATGAATCGATCGATCCTCGCAACCGGTCCAACACCCTGAAACCAATTCAGGTGTGATGCCCATGAACCATCCATCGCTATTATTTTGTGTGGTACCAGTTTTTCCTGCAATTGGATTACCCAAATTAAATTTGCTTCCGCGCAAGCGTGCACCAGTACCAAACTGCACCACACCTTGCATAAGGTTGAGCATAAGGTATGCTGTTTCTTCACTAATAGCTTCTACTTTTTTGGGAACAAAATCCTGTAACACTACTCCATTCTTGTCTTCGATGCGCAAGAGGTATTGTGGTTCAACCCATACTCCTTTATTGGCAAATGTGCCATAAGCACCCACCATTTCAAACACCGACATATCTGCAGTTCCTAAAGCAATAGAGGGTACCGATTCGATAGGTGATGTGATACCCATTTTACGCGCAATTTGAATCATAGCCTGTGGTCCGAATTGTTTCATCAAGTATGCAGAAACACAATTCACAGAATTAGCCAGCGCTTCTTTCAAAGATAACATGCCACCATATTTTGCATCTGAGTTTACAGGTGTCCAACTCACATTTGTGGTTGGGTCAGTAATCGTTACAGGAACATTGGGAACTTTATAGCAAGGCGAATATCCTTCTTGCATGGCCAGTGTGTATAGAAAAGGTTTGAAAGTAGAACCTACTTGTCGCTTGCCTTCTTTAACGTGATCATATTGAAAATATTTATTGTCGTTTCCTCCAACCCAGGCTCGTATGTAACCTGTTTGCGGCTCCATACTCATAAAGCCGGTTTGTAAAAACATTTTGTAATACTTGATTGAATCAAGTGGAGTGAGTGTTGTGTCGCGTTCGCCATTCCAGCTAAACACGGTCATCTTTACTTTCGTATTAAAAATTTTTTCAATGGCGGATTCAGATTTTCCGGCTTCTTTTAAGTTTCGATAGCGCTCACTGTTTTTCATTGCAGAGGTAATTATTTCCGGAAAATCTTTCCATGCGGACTTTCCTTTCCAATGGTCGAGAAATGTTTTTTGCAATTCAGTTAGATGTTCCTTAACAGCCTCTTCAGCATATCGCTGCATACGTGTGTCAATGGTGGTATAAATGCGTAATCCGTCTTTATATAAATTATACGAAGTGCCATCTGCTTTTTGATGTGCTTTACACCATTTAGCTAATTCGCCTCTTAATTCTTCACGAAAATATTGTGCTAAACCAGAGGTGTGATCCTCCATTTCATATTTTAACTTGATAGGGATTTTTACTATCGAATCGAATTGACTTTCAGTAATAAACTTATATTTTTTCAATTGACCCAACACTGTATTTCTTCTGGTTAGCGCATTGTTTGGGTTACGAACAGGATTGTATTTAGAAGGTGCTTGTAATAAACCAACCAATAAAGCAGCTTCCTGAATTGTAAGGTCTTTAGGATCTTTATTGAAGAAAGTGCTGCATGCTGATTTAATACCAAACGAATTGCTACCGAACTCAACCGTGTTGAGATACATGGCCATTATTTCTTCTTTGGTATAACTCCGTTCCAGTTTTACTGCTATAATCCATTCTTTTATTTTTCGGATAATTAATTTAAAGCCTGAATTGTTTTCGCGCGGAAATAAATTTTTGGCAAGTTGTTGGGTCAGGGTACTTCCACCGCCTGCATCTTGTCGTAGTATTACGGTCTTAAATAACACCCTGAAAAGCCCTCTTAAATCTACCCCTGAATGTTCTTCAAAACGAACATCTTCGGTGGCTTTTAAAGCATTTATCAAATTAGGTGAAAGCTCATTGTAACG
>JANNXV010000223.1:0-16601 GCA_031409815.1 Bacteroidota bacterium | reverse complement strand
AGTGCCATCCGGGTCGACCGTTGCAAGCGGACAAGGTAATTCAAATGTTAGCGTTAACTGGGGAGTAACATCAGGAAATGTAACAGTGGTTCCATCGAATGGCTGTGGAGTAAGTCCATCCAAGTCTTTAGCAGTAACAGTAATTAGCTGTAACAGGGTAGCGAATAGTTCGAATGAAACGAGTAAGAACATAAAGGTATATCCAAATCCTGTAAAGTCAGATTTAATGATCGAGTTTAAATCGGAGTCAGTATCGGATTATACAATAACCCTAACCGATGTAATAGGAAAGGAAGTATATAACAATACTATCCAAGCCACAGAGGGAATAAATCAACAATCGATAAAAGTTGATAATTTCTCTAAAGGGATGTACTTTGTTAATATTAAAGGTATCGAAATCAATAAGTCAACTAGAATTTTAGTAGATTAATTATTGATGATTGAAAGAATAAAAAGGGCGATGAAATTTTCATCGCCCTTTTTTATTGTTTAAAAACAAGTTGTAAGAGGTATTAATATTTTATCAATGTTGTAATAAATCAATCATCATTTTTTCTACTTCCTCACTATCCCATTTAGTTTCAATATTTGGGAGTTGCATCACTCGTTGCATAATGCGTTCTTGCCGCTGCCCTTCGTGCATTGCTTCACTGTATCTAATGTCAGGACTATAAGTTACCATGGTATATAGAGGTATCCACTTATCAGGATGCTTGGCATTAAATTGTGCTTCGATTTTTTTCTGTAATAAAAACTCAGCTTGCCCTACTTTATCACGCATCTCAACAAAATTGCTTATTGCAAGGTCTCCAATTGCATCACCATCTGGTTTTCGTGTTTGTTCAAATTCAGTAAAAACAGTTTTCCAGTCATCACCATATTGATCCATTAGTTGATCCAACACGACACAATCTTCAAAACCACAATTCATACCTTGTCCGTAAAACGGAACGATGGCGTGAGCTGCATCTCCCAACAATAAAACTTTATCACTCACACTCCATGGAAAACATTTTACGGTAACTAAACTCGAAGATGGATTGTTAAAATAATCATGAGCTAATGTTGGCATCAGTGCAACTGCATCACTAAAATGAGCATTGAAAAACTCCATCATTTTCTTTTCAGTATCTAATGATGCAAAAGAATATTCGCCTTCAAACGGGAAGAATAAAGTACAAGTAAAACTCTTATCAAGATTAGGCAATGCAATCAACATATAAGTTCCACGAGGCCAAATGTGTAATGCATTTGGGTCCATCGCAAAATCTCCATTTTCAGCAGCAGGTATCGTTAACTCTTTATAACCATGCTCTAAATAATGCTGGGAATATTCGAAACGATCGGTAGTAGTTTGCATCTGCAATCGAACAGCGCTAAATGCTCCATCAGTTGCAAATATGCGATCTGCATTTGCTGTGTTTGTTTCATTTGTCTCATCGTTATGAAAAGTGATAGCAGCTTTTTTTAAATCAACATTTGTACATCGTTGATTGAAATGAATTTTTACTCCGTGCTTTTCTGCTAAGTCCATCAATACACAGTTTAAACCGCCACGCGATACGGAATTGATAGCTTGTCCTTCTTTACCATAAGCCTGATAGGTAAGTTTGCCATCTGTAGAATGAATCATTCTTCCACTCATTGGTATGGCAACTTTGCGTATTTCATCAGCTATGCCAACACCTTCCAATCCTCTCCAACCACGATCGCTCAATGCAAGATTGATTGATCGGCCAGCAGAAATTCTGTTTTTTCGCATGTCAGGTCTTCGTTCATAAATGCTAACGGAGTGGCCGCGCTTTGCTAAGTAAATACTTAATAGTGATCCTACTAATCCTGCCCCTACGATAGTAAGTTTTGAGATTTGAGTTTTGAGTTTTGAGTTTTCCATCTAAGAAAATAGTTTGTTATTGAAAGCCATTACTTGTTGTTGTTCTATTATAATTCTGTGTAGCCGGCAAATAATGTATTACGTAATGTCGTCATGCCGAACTTGTTTATCCATTTTAGTTTTTTGCATTTGCAATATAATCCTCTTCCAATATTGCGTACTCAAAAGTATCATACCATTCTCCCCTTATTGGCAGTAGTTTTCTTTTTTGACCTTCTTTAATCATTCCTGATTTTTCTATCACTCTTATAGATGCAATATTAGCAGTTGCACAACCTGCTTCCACACGATGCAGTTTTAATTCTGTAAAACAAAATTGCAAAATTACTTTTACTGCTTCGGTTACATAACCTTGATTCCAATAATTTGAATGTAGCTTATACCAGATCTCAGCATTGCGATAATTGGGTTTGCCAAGATTCAAACCAAGCAAACCAATGAACTCACTATTGCTATTCTCCATACAAAAAACATATTTATTTCGTGGTGATTCGTATTGTGCGTTTGTCCAATCAATCACCAAGTTTTTTGTTTCTTCAAGATTTTTTGGAATTCCCAAGGTGTTGTATTTATCCGTTTCGGGTAATGAATGAAGTTCATGAATTTTATCAACATCATTCAAAGTAACCTCTCTTAGTTTTAATCGTTGCGTTTGTATTTCCATAGTGATGACAACAATAATTAATCTATTGCCTTACCCAACTCCTCGCCAAAAAGATAAACATCTTGAAAAGAATTATAAAGTGGAACAGGAGCCATACGTAACACATCTGGTTCGCGCCAATCTGCAATAACTCCAGCAGTAGTTAATTTATCAAAAACCTTTTTTCCGTTTTCTTTTACAATTAATGAAAGCTGGCAACCTTGTTGTTGTGTATCAAATGGTGTAATGATGTTGATGAATGTCGGTTTATTTTTCTTCTCTAAAACATCTTTAATAATGAATTGCAAATAACCTGTCAACAGTAAACTTTTTTTAGTAAGAGCATCCATTCCTGCTTTATCGTAAATTTCCATCGAAGCACGCAAGGCTGCCATAGGTAGTATTGGAGCGTTGCTCAGTTGCCATGCATCGGCTGATTCAACAGGATCAAAATCGTGTAACATTTGAAATCTGTTATCAGGATTATTTCCCCACCATCCTGCAAATCGAGGCAACGATTTGTTTTTTGCATGTTGCTCATGTATATAAACTCCTGCTACTCCACCTGGTCCGGCATTCAAATATTTATAAGAACACCAACAAGCGAAATCAATATTCCAATCATGTAAATTCAATTTTATGTTTCCGGCAGCGTGCGCCAAATCAAAACCACACATTGCCCCAACATCATGCACAGCTTTTGCAATGGTTTGCATATTAAAAATCTGACCCGAATAATAGTTCAAGCCACCCATCATCAGCACAGCTAATTCTTCACCACAATCAGCAACAGCTTTTAAAATATCTTCTTCTCTCAACAAATATTCTCCTTCGCGTGGTTTCAATTCTATTATCGCATCAGCTGCTTTATAACCATGCACTTGCACCTGCGATTGTAATGCATATCGGTCAGATGGGAAAGCATTGGCCTCGCAAATAATTTTATAACGCTGCTTTGTAGGGCGATAAAAAGTAACCATCAGCAAATGCAAATTCACGGTGAGTTGATTCATCACTACTACTTCGTGAGGCAACGCCCCTACTAAGCGAGCCGTTGAATCACGTAGTAATTCATGATAACCAAACCAACCGGTATCTTTTTTAAAATGTCCTTCAACTCCAAGCTCAGCCCAGTCTTTTAATTCCTGATTAACGTACTCAGCAGTTTTCTTCGGTTGCAAGCCTAAAGAATTCCCTGTAAAGTATAAAGCTGGTTTTCCATTGTGTAGCGGCAAATGAAATTGCTCACGAAAATTTTTAAGTGTATCTTCTGTATCGCATTGTTTAGCGAACTCCAAACTATTTTTAAAATTCATACTGCAAAGTAAATTTTTTTATGCACACTAATTGGAATTCATACAGAATAAAAAGCTGAAGAAACAATTAATAAAGCTTGCAATGCCATGCATCCATCAATGATGTATTTGTAATAAAATTCCTTTCCATTAATTTTTGCTTTGTTGATTACCAATGCAGTAATCAATGCAGACAATAACAAAGCACTTTTAAAATACAATTGGGGCTCGTAAAGTGCAACACTTATCGCAAAAAGTAAAAGAAAAAAACCAGCTATCAGTTTGGTGTTTTTTTCGCCTACCATTATTGCAATGGTTACAACACCATGCCGCTTGTCGGTTTCCACATCACGTAAATTATAGATAATGCAAATTGTTAACATAAATAGAAACCGTTGAAGTAATAAAATAAAATCGGTGTTCGAATTCCAGCTGGTTATTAACGGAAATAAAACGGTTACCAGCGACCAGGTCAAAGCAAGTAAAACCGGTTTAACTGCGGGTATTGAGCGTAATCCTTTCCATTTCCCAATGGAAGTGAAATAGGCTAAGCTGGCAGCTAAAAGAATAAGGAGTAGTAAAATTTCAATTTTTGAAAGCATCTGAATGCTTGTAATTACAATAAGTAATATAAGTACAAACAGCTTTAACAACTCAACAGGATTCAAGGGGTTTTTCCTTTTTTTAGTGGGGAAACTAATATTTGATGAAGCTATTTGATAAACGAAAAGGGTGGAAAGAAAAACGATTAAATACTTGAGCGGATTAAAAGACAAAACACCGCTCATAAGTAATGACTGTTTCATCATGAGTACAGCAGTTGAGGCTAAAAAAACATGATGAGCAATTGCTTTATTATGGCCGGCAATCATATGCAGCAAAAACTATTTCATAAAGATTAATTTGTTGCACCGTAAATAATAAATGCCGTAAGCCCAATTCCTAAACCAATATATCCCCATTTCAAACTTTGTTGAATTTTTAGGTGACGGGCCTTCTTATTATATCCTGCCCGATATTCTTCTGTGGAAGAAAAGGGAGCATCGTACCCATCGGGAATTTGCATTTTTTTGGGATTAAAGCGTCCAATTACAACCGCATAAAGCATAGGAGCGGGCAATGAATAAAACGTTAGCACACTTGAACTAAGCCCCACGGCACCAGCGGCCCATTTGTTTGCCGGACGATTGTAAAACTGTTTTGCGGCTTGTTCTCCGCGAATAAAATTTCGAGCTTCTTCCAGGCTAAACGAAGCGGAGTCGGGCTTAAAGAATATTTCCTCCGAACCGTCTTGTTTTGTGATAGAAAAAACTTCATATTTTTCTACTACTTTAGTTTTATTACGCTTATCATCTACTTTTTTATAACCAATATAAATATCGTCAATGGTGTAACTTTTAATATTGATTTCATTGCCATTTAATAATAAAAGCTTTTGTTGAGAAAAACCAATGCTAGAGGTAAATAGAAGCAAATGAAGTAACAGAATTCGAAGAATTAACATATGGAAATCATTAGCCATCAAAGCTAAGCAATTTCATTTTGTAAGCTAAAATCAATACTCTTCATCTTACATTTTCCTACCTTTGTGTTTCAAAATTTATACCTATGAGTTATTATCGTTTTGTAGACCGCCATATTGGACCTGATGCACGCGAAACCGCTGAGATGTTAAAAGCTATCGGAGTCGCATCTATTGATCAGTTGATCAAAGAAGTGATTCCAGCTGATATTCGTTTGGAAGAAGACTTAAACTTGCCTGATGCTGAAGAAGAACATGTGTTTCTGACAGAGTTAAGAAGAAAAGCCGCAAAAAATAAAATTTATCGTTCTTATATCGGACTTGGATACTACAACACATTTGTTCCAGGAGTTGTGCAACGTAATGTTTTGGAGAACCCGGGTTGGTACACAGCCTATACACCATACCAGGCTGAGATAGCGCAAGGCAGAATGGAGGCTTTGTTGAATTTTCAAACAATGGTTACCGACTTAACGGGTATGCAATTAGCCAATGCATCACTACTTGATGAAGCCACTGCAGCAGCCGAAGCAATGACCATGTTGTTTCATACTCGCAATAAAGAAGCGGTTAAGAATGGCAGTCATAAATTTTTTATCGCTAATGGTTGTTATCCACAAACCATTGATGTTTTAAAAACACGCGCTAATCCTCTGGGTATTGAGTTAGTTCAGGATGATGCAAGCACCTTTAAATTCGATAATAGTTTTTTTGGTGTGATAC
The DNA here is from genome assembly GCA_031409815.1 of Bacteroidota bacterium. GTDB lineage: Bacteria > Bacteroidota > Bacteroidia > AKYH767-A > OLB10 > JANLUX01. Next base: position 10,521 of record JANNXV010000223.1, on the reverse strand, counting down.
TTCAATATCCTGATTTAGATGGGGCAGTAATCGACCATAGTGCATTTGTAACTAAATGTAAAGAAAACAACATTCGTGTTGTTGTTGCTGCTGATATTTTATCATTGGTAATGTTAACTCCTCCGGGAGAATGGGGTGCTGACGTTGTTGTTGGATGCACTCAACGTTTTGGAGTTCCACTTGGTTATGGCGGACCACACGCGGCCTACTTTGCAACTCACGATGAATATAAGCGCGACATTCCAGGACGTATCATCGGAGTGTCGGTTGATATGAGTGGAAAAACTGCGTTACGTATGGCATTACAAACTCGTGAACAACATATCAAGCGCGACAAAGCAACATCCAATATTTGTACTGCTCAGGTTTTGTTGGCAGTTATGGCTAGTATGTACACCGTTTATCATGGCCCGAAAGGATTAAGATCCATTGCGAATGATGTACACCTTCGTGCTGTGACACTTTCCGAAGGGCTTAAAAAGTTTAATTATAAAATTGTTCACGATCAATTTTTTGATACAGTTAAAATTTTTGCTGGAGATAAAGCAAATGCAATTCATGCTGCAGCAGATAAAGCATTGATTAATTTCAGATATACGGATGATCAACACATCGTAATTGCTTTTGATGAAACCACACAACACGAAGATGTAACAGAAATCATTTCATTATTTGCAGAAGCAGCAGGAGCAAGTTACAAACGCAATGGTGTTGATACCAATATTCAACCTGCAATAAAAGAGGATTTAAAATCAGCACGTAAATCAGATTTTTTAACACATCCGGTTTTTCATGCGCACCATAGCGAAACAGATATGCTTCGTTATATTAAAAGATTAGAGAATAAGGACCTTGCATTAAACCACAGTATGATTGCTTTGGGCTCATGCACCATGAAATTGAATGCCACAAGTGAGATGATGCCTTTGAGCTGGCCGTTATGGAACAGTATTCATCCGTTTGCACCAGTAGAACAGGCGCAAGGCTATGCACAAATCATAAAAGAGTTAGAACAATATTTATGTACGATAACAGGATTTGATGCAGTATCGCTTCAGCCAAACTCCGGTGCACAAGGAGAGTATGCCGGTTTGATGGCGATTCATGGATACCTGAAAGCAAAAGGTGAATCACAACGCGATGTAGTATTGATTCCACAATCTGCACACGGAACAAACCCTGCAAGTGCTGTGATGGCAGGTTGGAAAGTGGTGGTGGTAAAGTGTGATGAAATGGGCAATGTTGATATCAATGATTTGAGAGAAAAGGCAACATTACATAAAGATAAATTGGCTGCAATCATGATCACTTATCCAAGTACACATGGTGTGTATGAAGAAGGTATCCGGGAGATTACAAAAATTGTTCACGATAACGGTGGACAGGTTTACATGGATGGTGCAAATATGAATGCGCAGGTTGGTTTAACCAGTCCAGGAATGATTGGTGCTGATGTTTGCCATTTGAACTTGCACAAAACATTTGCTATACCACATGGGGGTGGAGGGCCCGGCATGGGACCCATTGGTGTTAAATCACACCTAACGCCCTACTTAAGTAATCACCCAATTATTTCAACAGGTAAAGAAAGAACCGGAACCGCCATCAGCGCTGCACCTTGGGGAAGCGCACTGATATTAATTATTAGTTATGCTTATATACGTTTGCTAGGTAAAGAGGGGGTAAAAAAATCGACCGAATTTGCTATTCTAAATGCAAATTATATTAAGAAAAAACTAGAGCATCACTATCCGATACTTTACAAAGGAACTAATGGACATGTTGCACACGAAATGATTTTAGACTGTAGAAGCTTTAAGCAATCCGCAGGCATTGAAGTTACCGATATTGCAAAACGATTGATGGATTATGGTTTTCATGCACCAACAGTTGCATTTCCTGTAGCAGGCACATTGATGGTAGAGCCAACAGAAAGCGAATCAAAAAGTGAATTAGATCGTTTTTGTGATGCAATGATTTCGATACGTGAAGAGATTCGCGCCATTGAACAAGGCCTTGCTGATCGGTTGAATAATGTGTTAACAAACTCACCTCATACTGTGGCTGAAATAACGGCAGATGAATGGCAACATCCTTACACACGTCAACAGGCAGCATTCCCAGCACCTTGGATAGCAGAGAATAAATTCTGGCCAACAGTTAAACGTGTTGACAATGCTTATGGCGACCGGAATTTAATTTGTACTTGTCCTGATGTGAGTAGTTATGAGGAAGCGGTTGCGTAATTGCATTGCAGCAACGAAAGAGGTATCTTTGATAAAAAAATAAATCAATGGGATTAACCTACGCAAAAATAAGACTGAGCAATCCACGCAAACCGGAGTTACAACCTGTGGAGGTTGACACATTGGTTGATTCAGGCGCATTGTTTATGAGCATTACTGAATCAATTTGCCTGCAATTGCAATTGGATGAATTAGAAAAGCGTTCGGTAAAAATTGCAGACGGTTCAATAAGAAGTGTGCCGTTTGTTGGTCCGATTAGGATTGATTTTGAAAACCGTTTTTGTTTTACAGGAGCAATGGTGCTGGGTGATGAGCCTTTACTTGGTGCAGTGCCAATGGAAGAATTAGATGTGATACTGCATCCGGCATCACGTAAATTAGTTGTTAATCCTGAACATCCCAATGTACCACAATACATCATGTATTGAAATGATGTGGTGGTTGTCTGATGTAAGATATTTTTTGTGGAGTGGGTGGTGGAAATCATTACAATCGATGTTGAAATTTATGTTTGAAATAATTGATGAAATAAACAATAAAGCTAAATTTTTCATTCTCATTCCAAGTAACGTTTCCTTCTTCTAAGAAAGTTTTTGTAGGTTTATAATCTTTTAAATTAAAGTCGCTCAATAAATATTTTTCCCCATCTTTCAAGTTAAGCAAAATTCCTTCACAGCATGTAGATATTGTTTTTACTAAAGTTGAGCTAAAATTGCTTAAATCATTTCTATAAATTGTCATTGAGCGAGCACCAAAGAAAGTAAGAACAATAGAATTATTCGCATGATCAATATTGACACCTTTTGGAATAAAAAGCAACTGTAGAGTCATTAAAACACTCACAAAAAATAAAAATAAGCAAATTATTATTAAGAATATCATTGGCACATAAGAACTATTAGGTTTACTTTTTAAAACAGGATGAAAAAAAATAAACATTGCAATTAAAATTATCATAACAGTCAAAACAGCAATTTTCCCAAACAACTGATATTTATTAAACCCAATTCTTGAAGTCATTTCACCCATACTAGCTCTCTCTTCCACACATCACTGCAAAGAAAGATAATTTTTTGCGGAGCGGGCGGAAGAAATCATACTGACTGCAGAAGAACGTTTTGAGTAATCACTCCTTTTTCAAAACTCCAAACAATAAGGCTACTGCTTCACCACTTTATTAGTAATTCGTTTGTTATCATAAAAAAGTGTGGCAAAATAAATCCCGCTAGATAAGTTTTTATGAGAATTAAAAGCATAACTATTAAAGCCTTGTTGCATTTCAAATTTATCTTTTGCTACTAATTGCCCTGATAGGTTGGTGAGCGTAAAATCTACCAAACCATTTTCTACTCCTGTAAAATTAATTCTAAAACTTTCTTGAAAGATTACCGGAGTAATAGATTTAATTTCAATGGAACTTGTTTGCTCGTTATTATTTATCGCAACCACCCGGCTGTAAGTAAATTCCCCATTATAATCGGTTTGTTTTAAGCGATAGTAGGAGGTTCCTTTTAATGGTGAATGGTCGATTGCACGATAGGTTAAGGTGACATTGCTATTCCCGGCACCTTTTTGTGTAAGCACTTTTTCGAACCTTTGTGCATCAACTGATCGCTCAATTGTAAAAAAATCATTGTTTTTTTCAGATGAAGTGGACCAAGTAAGATCCACTTTGCCATTATTTGCAGCTGCTTTAAAATAAATAAGTTCAATGGGAAGTACTGTAACAGGCAATGAGAAAAAGGCCTTAAAGTAAAGGGAGGCTTGTCGTACTTGAGCAACGTCTGAGTTAATAACCCCTGTTCGGTATCTAAAATTGCTCACATTTTTATAATTAACTTTAAACATTGCAGCCACATTGTTGGTATCAATGTTTGGGAAACTACTTAAGGTACCTGCAGTTGCAGTTTTATCATTTCCACTTGTAGTAATAGTAAGTAATGACGTTGGCAAATAGGAGATACTATTTGGCTGATAGGCGGTAACAAATTCTTTAATTGATGAAGCATCTCCATCCACATCAATGGCTGCAAAAACAATATTTGGGATAACTGTATCGGTCGATGTGCCTCCAACTTTAAAAGTAATTTTCCATCCAACCGATGAAGTGGTGTTGGCAGCAGCATTGATAAATGGCTGCCATGCGTCTTCATATCCATTGCTACCATTCCAGTTATCAACATCAGATACTGATGCGCCTCCTGCAAAATCAGTTATTTCCACCCATGCATCCAGCCCCATACCAATGTCAGAAACAAGGTAAACAGCACCTGGCGTGTTGTTGGTTCCGCTTATCAAAGTGTAATTATCAAAACCGTAAATGGGAGGGCACAATCCAAAACCGATTGCCAGATCACCGAACATGGTTAGGCCAGTTTTGTTAGCTGTTAAAGTACCTGACGTAAACTTAAAAGCCTGATCATTTCCATTGGTTTGCCACGATGAGGATGAATTGACTCTAACCAATAATGGATAATAGTAGACAGATGAAACTTTGTTTGAATATCCGGTAGCGCTTGCCCTAATACTATAGGTACCGCTTGTCATTGCACTGTTAGGCGTAAGTGTCCAATAGCCATAGTTTAACATCGAATCAATGGGTGATTCGCTAACAAAAACTCCGGTAAGCGGATAGGCAATATTAATTGGATTTGCATTGGTAAATTTTCCAAGTAAAGTGCTAAAGCCACTAACACTGTTTAATGTAACTTTTATTAATTCATAAAAGGTCGATGTTCCGACAGGGTAATTATAAGTGCCGGTACCATTAACGGTAAGCCGTAAATTGCCAATTATGTAATTGACTGGTGAATAACTAACAATAGCAGAAGTAGAAGAATTTGTAACTCTTAACTCATTCGCACCGGTAGTTATTTTTCCTGAGGTTAGTGTTAGCAAGTTACTAATAGACGTAGTATTTGAAAGCGTAGCTCCATTTACATTATTGAGTATTAAATTGCTGATGGTTGATGGCAAACCGTTTCCTGTATTTTGAGTAACGGTTCCGTTATAGACATAAGTTGCCCCTGCATTGCAATTGCGACTGCCAGTAACCTGAATGTTGCCGGATGTTCCAGAACTAGTAATCCCGTCTATTGAACCAATTCCCAATGTCGCACCCGAAGAAAGAGTAAAATTCCTCCCTGTTAAAATACTGGTTCCCATTTCTAAGGTAGAACCATTATTAACTGTAAAATCAACATTACTCGTAACGGTATTGCCAGAGGTTGTGAAAATTTGCGAACCGGATTTGTTAAATCTTATTTGTGCATTCGTACTACTATTTCCTCCTACTGTTAATGTTCCTCCGGTATGTGACCAATTTCCGGATACATTTAGTGTTCCTGTTCCACTGCTGCCTGTTGCCACCGAAAAAGTTCCTCCACTTTGAATATAATCTAACACATTCAGTGTTGAATTAGCGCTGCTATTTGATACGAGCGTGCATATACCTCCTGATTGGACGTAATCGCCCGACACATTAAAAGTTGATCCGCCAGACGCAATGATAATGGACTTGCTGCCTGTATTTGAAACTGTAAAATCACCGGCTACTGAAGTTAAAGCGCCAGCCAGATCAATATCTTGAGACTGTAAAGGACAAGTCCATTTAAAATTTCCAAATGTTTGTGAAAGACCTGAAGGTCGAGTACTGTTGCTGGTATATCCAATAATTTCACAGGTTGAAGCTACGTTCCAGCTTGCCGTTGGAATTGTGCCGGCTGTTGTAGTAAAATTATGTTGATAGGTTCCGCCACTTTGATAAGCAATAGTTGCACTCGAATTTATGGAAACGCTACCGGCACTATTAAATACTCCGGTCACATTTAAATCCGTGCCCGAGCCATTATTTACAGTAAGGGTAATGCCACTATTTAATGTTACCTGACCTCCACTATTTATTATTATTTGGTCAGCTGTAGTGTTAGTAGATATAGTAACGATGTGTCCGCTTTGAATGGTAATAACTCCATCTGAGTTTGATGGTACAGCCAATGCAGCAACCCAAGTTGTACCATTGTAACGTTGCCAAGTAGAAGGGACATTCCAGTTTCCGGATGAAACGGATTGATAATCTCCTGTCACAGCGCCATACGAATCATAGTTTGAAAAATTTAAAAAGGCAACCCATCCTAAAATCACCACACCCATCATCAGCGATGAAACCAAAGCAAGTTGTCGTAAACTAGTTTTTGTTTTTAACCGATGGGATGTTTTTTGTTTGATTTGATTTTTCCCGAAATACATAAAAGCTGTTTTATAGAACCAATAAATTTAACCTCAACCGTTTACGAAAAAGCGTAAGTTAAAGTTACAATGGCATTTTAAGGCTTTGATAAAAAGAGTTTTTTGAAACAAATTGTATTCATTTCAATGATACCTAATGATGGTTATCAACTTTGAATAGACCGTATTAAAAACGATTTGTAGTATGGCTGGCGGTAATTATCTTTTCAATAATTATTGTTTTTTATTGAGAATATGTTTTACTAAATAAATTCATTTGGCTTATATAAGATCACTTAACGTTGAATTTTCCAAAAAAAGCACTAGAAAAGGATTTTTTTTAATACATAATTATTGCAAATTAAATTATCTTGTTGTAACGTTGCAATTCACTATTTATACTTAACTTAAAATAAATGAAAACCACTTTATCTCAAACCTTAAAAAACAAAATATTTGTAATTTGTTTTTTGTTAGTTGGACTTTTTATTACTGAATCAAAAGCCCAAACTTGCACAATAAGTTGTGCATCATCCTTTTGTGCCGGCACCAGTTTAAATATGTGTGGACCAGTTGGTTCTTCAGCATATTTATGGAGTACAGGTCAAACCACCCAATGCATTTCTGTAACAACAGCGGGCGCCTATACGCTTACCACTACAAACAGTAGCGGGGTGCAAAGTTCATGCAGCAGAACTGTAACTATAAAAAGTAAACCCACTTGTTCAATAACAGGAAATGGTACTATTTGTGCAGGCGGAAGCAGCAATTTTTGCGTATCGTCAAGTGCTACCAATTATTTATGGAGCAATGGTTCAACCACACAATGTATCGCAGTAAATTCAGCTGGATCCTATTCAGTAACCGTAACGGGCACAAACGGTTGCTCCAGTGTATGTGATAAAGCATTAACCATATCATCGCCCCCGACATGTACTATTACTTGCCCTGCTTCAATTTGCCCTGGAGGAAATGTCAATTTATGTGCTGCTTCCGGAGGCTCAGCCTATTTGTGGAGCACAGGTGCAACAACAAGATGTATCAACTCTTTAACAGCCGGAACATTTACTGTTACTGTTACTTATGCTAGTGGATGTGTTACCAGTTGCAGCAGAACAGTAACACTTAAAGCTGCCCCGAATTGTTCAATTACGGGTAATACTACCATTTGTACTGGCGGATCCACTAATCTTTGTGCAACTGCTGGTTTAGCGTCTTATTTATGGAGTACTGGGGCAACTACTCAGTGCATTAGTGCAAGCATTGCAGGTAATTATACGGTTACCGTTACAAATTCAAGCGGATGTAGCAGCACTTGTAGCAAATCAATTACAGTAAATAATCCGGACGATAACAACGCGTGCACAATTGATGCTTGTGACCCAATAACAGGACAACCTACACATACTCCAATCATTTGTAACGATAACAACGCTTGCACCACAGACGGTTGCAATCCAACAACAGGATGTACCTATACTCCAATCACTACTTGTAACGATAACAACGCTTGTACTACAGACGGATGCAATCCTACCACAGGATGTACTTATACTCCAATAACTACTTGTAACGATAACAACGCTTGCACTACAGACGGATGCAATCCAACAACAGGATGTACTTATACTACGATAGTTTGTAACGATAACAACGCTTGTACTACAGACGGATGCAATCCTACCACAGGATGTACTTATACAACCATCGTTTGTAACGATAACAACGCTTGCACTACAGACGGTTGCAATCCTACAACAGGATGTACCTATACTCCAATCACTACTTGTAACGATAACAACGCTTGTACCACAGACGGATGTAATCCAACAACAGGATGTACTTATACACCGATAGTTTGTAACGATAACAACGCTTGCACCACAGACGGATGTAATCCAACAACAGGATGTACTTATACTCCAATCACTACTTGTAACGACAACAACGCTTGCACTACAGACGGTTGCAATCCAACAACAGGATGTACTTATACAACTATAGTTTGTAACGACAACAACGCTTGCACTACAGACGGTTGCAATCCAACAACAGGATGCTATTACAACCCGATAAATCCAGATGATAACAACCCTTGTACAACAGACGGATGTGATCCGGTAACAGGTGTTTATAATACACCAAATGCTCTTGTTTGTAATATAACAAATAACACTCCTGCTTGCAGTGGAGGACCAGTACAACTTTGTGCTACTGCGGGTGCTGCATCTTATTTATGGAGTAACGGTGCTACCTCACAATGTATTAATGGTACACTTTCAGGAACATATACAGTTACTATTGCCAATGCTCAAGGTTGCAGCAGTTCATGCAGCAAAACAGTAAACACACCTCCAAGCTGTTCCATAAGAGGATGCAATGTAATTTCTCCGGGCAATACCGCTACACTTTGTGCTTCTGCAACTGCCGCCTCTTATTTATGGAGTAACGGATCAACAACTCAGTGTATCGCAACTTCTCAACCAGGTGTTTATTCAGTCACTATAACAGATGCAAACGGATGCACAAGTACATGCTCACAAACTCAAACAGTCCAAGTCTGTTATGCAAGCCCAACTAACCCTGTAGTTTCTGCTACGCAATCGTGGGTTATAAATGTTGTTGCACAAACTGTAAAGATTCGTACAACGTTTGCCAGAACATTTGTTGACAATACTTATGGTACTAATGTTATCGGCTGGCCTGGGTCGCATACCTTCAGTAATCTTACAGGTTCTGATAAGGTGCAATTAGCCCTATACGATGTGAATAATGTTAAAAAATTAGAGTTCAAACTTGATTACATTACTGCAGATAATACCGCTCCATCAGGATATAGATGTTTAGGTGTTGGCGGAGGTGATGGCGGCATGTTAACAGGAAATGCATCTAATGTATTAAGTGCAACTTCTTCTATGGATGTAAATTTTAATACATATGGATATGTTTTAACCACCAATTCTCCTGCAACTAATGCTAGTTATGCACCAAACGCTACCTATCCAAACTGGATTTATGATGTTTGGTATGAGTGTACAGTAAGTTTGGCCTTATTCCCTGCAGGGTTTGGAAGACCAGTTATCAGCGATGTACATGCAAGCCCAAGCAAAACCGGAAATAATACTGAGGTTGTAGTTGATACCATTTGTACTCCTTGTGTGAATCCACTTAGTCTTGGTAATTTAGTATGGTTTGATTTAGATAAGGATGGCCAAAAAGATGCCGGTGAGTCAGGAATCAACAATGTAACAGTAAAACTGTATAATGATGCTAATAACGATAATGTACCGGATGGAGCAGCCATAAAAACAACTACAACCAATACAAGTGGTATCTATGGATTTAATGGTTTAACCCCTGGTAATTATATAGTAGGAGTTGTAGTTCGAACAGGCGACACGCTGGTAACCATTAATGGAGGCGATCCAGACAATGATTTAGATAATGATAATAACGGTTTAACAGTTGTAGGAGGTGAAGCAAGAAGCAATGCAGTTACCTTGGCTTTTGGTACCGAGCCTACCAACGATGGCGATGATAGTGACGGGAACCAGTCAGTTGATTTTGGTTTTTACACCTCCATTCCTGGAGATCAGATTTGTTATGTTGGCACATCATTCAGCTATGTTAAGGCATCACAGGAATGGAAATATAATGTATCTACCAACTCTTATACTATCCGTACAACATTCTCAAAGAATTTTGTAGATAATACCTATGGCACCAACGTTATCGGCTGGCCTGGGGCTCATACATTTAGTAATCTAACAGGATCGGATAAGGTACAAATGGCTTTGTATGACAAGAATAATGTATTGAAAATGGAATTCAAGCTTGATTACATTACTGCAGATAATACCGCAACTTCAGGATATAGATGTTTAGGTGTTAACGGAGGTGATTGCGGCATGTTAACAGGCAATGCATCAGATGTATTAGGTGCAACTTCTTCTATGGATGTAAACTTTAATACTTATGGATATGTTTTAACTACCAATTCACCTGCTACTAATGCTAGCTATGCACCAAACGCTACTTATCCAAACTG
>JANNXV010000222.1:0-20976 GCA_031409815.1 Bacteroidota bacterium | reverse complement strand
CAGGTGCAATTGAAGCTATGAAACTTGCTTTATCATCCGGTTATCCGGGTCTGGAACAAACAGAGTGGGTGCGCGTTTATCTCGCACATCTTTATGAAATAACAGGTAAAACAAAAGAGGCAGAAATGTATTACCAACAAGCACTCATCAACCGAAAATTATATGCTCCCGCAATTGTCGGATTAGGGCGAATTGAAAAATTAAAAAAGAATTATCCGAAAGCAATTAAATACTATCAAGAGGCAAATGACTTAATGCAGGATTATTCTTACCATCAAGAACTTGCCCTGCTTTTTGTTCTTACTAACGAAAGAGAAAAATCAGATAAGGAATTTCAAAAGGCGTTGGATTTGCTCATGAAACATAAACACCCCACATCAGAAGAGAACGGGATAGGGCACAACATTGACCGCGAACTTGCATTGGTTTATCTAAGCATGAACGAAAACGAGAAAGCTTTAAACAGCGCACGCGCAGAGTATGAGGTTAGGCCGAATAATATTGATGTGAATGAAGTGCTGGCATGGAGCTACTATAAGGTTGCTGATTATAAACATGCACAAGCACATATTTTTAAAGCACTTAAAACAAAATCGAAAAATGCTGAATTGTGGTACAAAGCAGGTTTGATTTTTCAAGCTAACAATTATGATGAACTGGGAAATAAATATCGTACCATAGCATTGCATACAAACCCATTACTTGATACTGTTGCCTTGATAGGTAGCAGAAACCTTGCCTCGAGATGAAATATTATTGCGCGTTAAAATATTTTATTCTTCCATTACTGCTGCTTATGGTATGCTGCAGCAACCTTTTTGCGCACACAATAAATTATGCCATGGAAATAAAGCCGGTGGGTAATGTAATTGCGTTTTACACATGGCTGGGTTTTCAACACATCATTCCGCAGGGATTCGACCATATACTTTTTGTATTGAGTTTGTTTTTAATGGACCCTCGCTTAAAGCCAGTTGTTTTACAAGCCAGTTGTTTTACAATTGCACACACCATAACATTAATTCTTACATCAAGAGGAATTATTGTTCCGCCTTCTCAAATCATCGAACCTATTATTGCCATTTCTATCGCTTTTGTGGCCATTGAAAATATTTTTATTGGTGAGTTAAAACCGTGGCGGTATGGTGTAGTGTTTTTATTCGGTTTAATTCATGGAATGGGTTTTGCCAATGCACTCAACGAAATAGGTTTGCCACGAAACAGCTTTTATACTTCCCTTATATCATTTAATGTAGGTGTTGAGTTGGGTCAGGTAGCCGTAATTCTTCTTGCCTGGTTACTGATCGGAAAATATTTCTCTAAAGAAATCTGGTACCGCAAACGAATCGTATATCCTTTGTCAGCATTAATTGCATTGGTTGCAACCTACTGGACAGTTGAAAGAATATTTTTTACCTGAGATGAAAACAATAAAAGAAAAGCTAAATGCCGTTTTTGTGCTTATGCTTATAGTAAGTATCTGCTTTGGCTTTTCAGCTTTTAAAGTAATGCAATCGAAAACAACAACTAATTATTCTCATTCAAAAAATTGTCATAAGGAACATTATTTAGAATTGGATTGTTTTGATTCCTGCAATGGTAAACAGATTCATGCACATTCTCATCAGCAGCATAATGCCCCTGTTGAAGTTGTTATAATTTCTGCATTTGATGCTTTGATAATGCAGCCAATAGAAATTGTTCCGGCCAAACAAAATGTATCTCAAATTCCCGAAACAATTGATAATTTATTTTTCTCTTCATTTTTAAAATACGTTTTTCGTCCACCTCTTTTCGCGTAAGCCTTGAGCCTATCTTAAAGAGATGGCACACAGTTAAATTACGTTTTATAATAGCTACTTAGAAATAAATGTGCAAGCTATTGCATAGTTAGATGCTAATGTGCTAAACACATTTCGTGCATACGCTATTCTAATATGACGTTAGTGACTTTGCTATGCCCATTCTATAATCTCAAGATATATCAATTCAACTAAAAATAAACTCATGAAAAAATATTTATACCTATTAATTATTTTAACAACAAATGCAGTTGCACAAAACTGCACCATAAAAGGGACTTTAACCGACTCAGAAACCGGAAGACCAATTGAAGATGTTGTTGTAAGCATAGAACAAACCAATAGTCACACTCATACGGATGCAGAAGGAAAATATTTTTTCCTCACTATAAATGCAGGCAACTATGATATTGATTTTAACAAAATTGGTTATAAGCGCAAAAACATTTCTGTGAATGTTGCGGAAAGCGAATCAAGAATTCTTGATCTTACTTTATCCTATACAGCGCCAAGTCTTTCATCTGTAAATATTTCTGCCGACAGGCCTGTTTCAGCTGCCTCATCAAAATACATCAGTTCAATTGACTTTGAAAACCGTCCTAAAAATTCTGCACAAGACATGTTGCGTTTGGTGCCGGGATTATTTATTGCGCAACATGCCGGTGGCGGCAAAGCAGAACAAATATTTATTCGGGGTTTCGATTGCGATCATGGTACTGATGTAGCCACATTTGTTGATGGTATGCCTGTTAATATGCCAAGTCATGGACACGGACAAGGTTATGAGGATTTACATTTTTTAATTCCCGAAACTGTTAAAGCAATGGAGATATTTAAAGGACCCTACTCCCCTAAATATGGAAATTTTGCAACTGGCGCAGCTGTAGAGTTTAATACTATCGACTCGCTGGAACACAATCTTATTCAATTGGAATCGGGTATTGTTGCAGGTGTTCGAGATGTAACTGCCACTCGTGGGCTCGCTTTGTTACAACTTCCACTAACTGCTTCTAACGTAAATTCCTATTTTGCTGCTGATGTAATTAACAACAGAGGATATTTTGAAAGCAACCAAAATTTTAAACGCGTAAGTTTATTTTCAAAAACAACAGTTGCTGTTTCCGAAAACAGTCATTTACATTTTTCGGTTGGCGATTTTGGTTCCTCGTGGAACGCAAGTGGCCAAGTTCCTGAACGTGCTGTTGCTGATGGAAGCATCAAACGTTTCGGCAGCATTGATAATACAGAAGGTGGCACCACGCAAAGAAATAATTTCAGTGTAATTTATCACACTCAAATGGAAGCTTCAGAATTTGAAGTACAGGCATACGCATCTAACTATCGCTTTAAATTATTTTCAAACTTTACTTTTTTTCTAGATGATACCGTTGATGGTGATATGATTGAACAGGATGATTATAGAACCATTAAAGGTTTGAATGCGCACTACACCATTAGTCACAAATTAGGATCCATGCATAATAGATTTACGCTCGGCACCACTTATCGTGCGGATGACATTGAAAACCAATTGTGGCAAGCTCCAAAGCGCACTCGCACAGAGGCACGCGCTCATGCTCTTGTGCATGAGCGTTCAACGGCAGTGTATGCCAATGAAGTATTCCGTTTCAGCGACTACTTCCGCATTGAACTTGGCGGACGTTTTGATTACTTCATTTTTGATGTTGAAGATTTATTGCCTACTGATTCATTCTATACCAATTATTCGGGCTACAATTTTCAAACGTTGCTGAGTCCTAAATTGAACATGATTTACACTCCATCCGAACGCGTACAGATTTTTCTGAATGCAGGCAGCGGATTTCATTCCAACGATGCGCGTTCGGTTGTTCAACAGCAAGACAAACATGAATTACCGCGTTCGGTTGGAGCAGAAATTGGATCATTATTTCATTTAGGCAATCGATTTGTTGCCACTGCCGCTTTGTGGTGGTTGGATGTAGAAAATGAATTGGTGTATGTGGGCGATGATGGAACTACTGAAAACAAAGGCAGCAGTCGCAGAACGGGTGTTGATATTAGTGCACGTTATCAGCTAACATCATGGTTATTTGCTGATGCGGATGTAAACTTTGCAAAAAATGTTTTCACTGATAAATTGTACGGACAACAGTTGGAGAGCAATTATTATTTATCACTTGCTCCAACCGCGACTTCAGCAGGCGGATTAACCACACGATTTAAAAACGGATTTGAAGCCGGAGCGAGATACCGGTATCTCGCCTCTCGACCTGCAAATGAATCAAACACTATAACCACACGCGGGTATAATGTAGTTGACTTCGAAGCAAATTATAGAAGCAAGCGCTATAAAATCGGATTAACCATTGAGAATCTATTAAATACTGAATGGAACGAAGCGCAGTTCGCAACTGAATCAAGGTTGTTTAGCGAAACACAATCGGTTGACGAATTGCATTATACTCCCGGAACACCATTTGCCGCTAAACTCATTCTTGGTTTTATTTTCTAAAAATAGTTTGGATCAATAACTTCCATCGCAATAAAATTATTGCTGGCATCTATAACGAAACGGACATTTTTACGAGTGATGTGTTCTGTTCTGGCGCGTATTCTGATTTTATTTCTTCGGCTTAAATCCATCTTGCTTTTTAGAACGTATGTCTTGTAACCGGGTGAAATTTCTATTGCGCAAATGCAATTATTCACAAGGGGTAAAAAAATGTTCTAACAGTAAACAAATTATCATGCAAAAAAAACTCACTAAAAAATCAATTGCTATTGCACTTTCAGTAGTAGCTGTTATTGCAACAACTGTTGTAGTAACCAATTCGTGGCTGGATGCTTCCAGTCATCGCGAAGCACCTCTAATCGCTAACGACCCGTTAGCCGACAACACCGATTTGTATGCCTTCCGTTCACCGGACGATACAAACACAGTTACACTCATTGCCAACTATGTACCAGCGGAACTTCCACAAGGTGGTCCAAATTACTTTTCGTTCGGCTCTAATGTACGTTACGAAATTCATGTGAATAATGGAACAAGCACTACACAAGATCAAATAATTTATCGTTTTACTTTTTCGCAGGTAAACGAAGACCCTACAACATTTTTTAATATACGTCTTGGCCAACAAAACTTAAAAACAACATATACCTGTGAGCGTAGCATAGATGCAGGTGTAACATTTCAAGCTATTGTTTCAAATGGAGTTGTTCCTCCTCCATACATTGGTCCGCGCTCAATTGATGGTCCGGTTGGATTAAATACTCCGTATCAAACCTTGGAATCAAACGCAATTGCAACTGCAACCAGTGGCGAAACCATTTTTTGCGGACCTGTTGACGACCCTTTCTTTGTTGATTTAGGAGGAGTTTTTGATCTAGGACAAACGCGAGCTGGTGGCACCGGTATCAATGCTCCTAAGGATGGATTGAAATGTAAAAACACCCATGCAATCTGCATCAAGGTTCCGATTGCAACACTCCAAAAAAATGGGCAAGATGTTACACAAGCCGTTAACATTTTAGACCCTGATTATGTAATTGGTGTTTGGGCAAGTGCATCTCGTCAACAAATTAGAACCATAAATGGAAATGGAACAGAAACACATACTGGTAACTGGGTGCAGGTTTCACGTTTAGGTATGCCATTAACCAATGAAGTTATTATACCTATTGGGCAAAAAGATTTTTGGAATTCGTTAACACCATATCAGGATGGAACTTATTTTGACAGTTTATTTGGTAATCCTGAACTGGGCTTGTATATGGATAATGCATTATTTGGAGGTGCAGTGCCGGCACTAAGTTCGTTGAGAATCCAAAAAGCATCTTCTACTATTTTAGGGAATGTGAATTTTGGCAATGGAAATGACGGTTTGTATGTGTTGTATGGCAATGCAGCAACAACAGGCACTGCATTGGACACTGCCATATTTGGAAAGTATTTATTGCGCGACAATCAACCACGCTCTGTTGATTTGCTTCCGATATTTTACACTGGCGTTCCAAATCTTGCACCCTATCAATTAGCTACAGGAAAAACTCCGGGTAATCCTTTAACTGCAGGAAAACCTTTTATCAATAATTTTCTTCCAACGTTTGGAGATATGCTGCGCCTCAACATGGCAGTGCCTGTTACACCCCGAAACAGTCCGCAATTCAGTAGCGAAGGAATTATTGCGGCAGCAGTGCTTGGTTTAACGGACCCTGCTTACAACACTACAACTGCATTACAATTTATTCCGAACATGGACGGTTTTCCAAATGGCAGACGATTAGAAGATGATGTTACAAGAATTGAATTGCAAGCCGTTAGTGGAGTTGCGCTTGCTGCTATTGGATTATGGTATGACGATTGGGTTATCGGACAAACGCCACTTACTCCCAACCTATTGGGTGTACTTGGTTACACAACCGGAATTGAAACTAACGATACTATTTTCAAAACTGCATTCCCTTATGTGCAAACACCATGGAGTGGTTATGGTTTATGCACTGGTGGCTCAATTGTTACAGCAATTAATCCGGGAGCTGACTTAAATTTAGGATCACCTCCAGTATTAATGCAAGTTTACCCGAACCCTGCGGCTTCACAAAGTAAGGTAAGCATTCGTACCACTTTTAAAGCAAGACTAAAAATAACTGTGTATAATTCAAACAGTCAGATTATTGAAGTGCCTTTGAATAATGAACTGCGTGAAAGAGGCACTCATGACATTTCGCTTAGCTTGAGTAAATATAGCAGCGGCACTTACTATGTGGTGCTGGCAAGTAATGGTGAAACTGTTCAATCAGTTAAACTAATAGTAACTAAGTAAAACGTATTAATCTTTTCAGACTATGTATTACACGGAACTAAACTCCGTGTAATACATAGTCTATTTCTATTGCTAACAAAACCAACTTTTATATTCGAAACTTCTTTCAATACCTGATTGGTTAAGCTAAGATTAAAAACAAATTACTAATAGTAGCGCACTTTGTATTCAGTGGAGGCACACTATAAAAAAATAATGCTTTTTACCGCTTTTGTCGTTGCTTCTACCAATAGCTAAGCTTGTTTGATCCTTATGGAAGGAACACAAGCATAGGCCGATTTCAATAATCCTAATCGTGTGCCCGAAACCCTTGTGCAGGAAAACAATTTTACTGTAATAAACATACAAGGCAAACCTGGAGAGCGAACCTTACAAATGAAATCATACAACACAGCAGCAGAAGAGCGAAGCAATTTTACGGTGCGTGAAAAGGACCTCAAGTTCAAATAAAAGATCGTTAAAAAATAAAGCTATACTGATCACATACTAACTCAGAAACATACTTGTACGCATCTAAACCATTTCGTTTTTAAAGTTGAAGAAAAAATTTCCATTAAGAATAATCTGCTAACGACCTTAAAAATTAAGCCCATCATTAATAAGCGTTACAATTTTTGTCTATCTAATGGGATACAAAAAAAGAACGGGACCTTTTTGGGATCCCGTTTTTGTTTCAAAACAACTTGCAATCACTGCTTCCTTTTTTAAGGAGAGCAAAAGTTATTGCTAAATGTAATAGCTGTAGGAGAAGGATTCGAACCTCCAAAGGGCAGTTAGCTATAGCACAAAGTTCAGTGGTCGACCCTGGTCGAATCCCGATTTGCATCGGAAAACGGCTCTATACTACGTTTATCCTGTAATCCCTACCCCCGAGACAGGGGGGCTTGGCTGCCTGTTTCAACACCCTACAGTGTTTAAGAACGATGAGGCAAACATACAGCCTTTTTCTGTCTGATGCAAATATTTTAACAAAATAATTAAATATTTATGATATTAATAAATAATATATAGTTTTGTTGATGAAATGATAATTTTATATGAAAACCGAATCAGGTAATTACCAAATTGACAAAACGGATTTAATGATTTTGACTGCTTTGATTGAAGATGCCTTTATCCCGTACACAGAATTAGCCAAAAAAATATTTGTTTCAGGCGGAACAGTGCATGTGCGCATGAAAAAACTGGAAGAAATGGGTATTGTTAAAAAACCCAGAATGGAAGTTGACTTTGTTAAATTGGGTTTTGATGTCACTGCGTTCATAGGTGTTTACCTCGAAAAAAGTTCGTTGTATGATGATGTAGCACGTGCTTTTGAGCAGATACCAGAAGTAGTAAACTTGCATTATACCACAGGAATTTACAGCATGTTTGCTAAAATTGTTTGTAGGGATACAGCCCATCTTAAGTTGGTTTTGCACGATAAACTTCAGAAAGTAAAGGGTATACAACGAACTGAAACCTTTATTTCGCTCGAAGAAAATTTTAACCGACCTATAAAGTTAATTGAAAATAAAAAATAAGTTATTTAAGATACTCTCTGAAATAGCTATTGCACAATGGCGCACATTCCAGTACCTTTGACTTAAACACCCATTGCAATTTTTCATTGCTAAAACTCCAATGAAACTTTCAAGTTTTAAAATCGTATATGGATATAAAATTACATCAATGAAGTTGAAGTTCGTTAGCTGCCTATTTATGTTAGCTGTTGGATGTGGACAGTTAGCGGCTCAGCAAAATAATCAATTGGTCGAAAATACCCCTTCATGGGTGTCAATGATTGATAACCCATCAGTAAATTATTTTGAAGCGGTTAAAACTTATGAAAGCTACTGGAGTCAAAATACAAAACCAACATTAGTTGAAAATACGGTTGGTATTAAAGGCCTTTCATCGGTTAATGCAAATTCTAATACGGCTAATAATAACTCGCTGAAAGATTTAGCATTTGAACAAGAAATGTTTTATCAATGTATGCGGTTTGAACAATGGCAGAAAGAAATGAGGCCATTTGTTCAGCCTGACGGAAGTTTACTTACCGAAAAACAACTAGAAAAAATTTACAAGCAACGAAGTATATCACGAAAATAGGAGACTGCTGTTACATGTTCAGAAATGTATTATTTAATCTTTTGATTTTTGTCACGCTATTTTGTTGTGGTCAATTAAATGCTCAATCTGCTAACTGGACCCCAATTGGAGCCAGCAGTTTCCCAACTAATTATAGCGGGCAGGTAAATGGAATTAGTAGAATTACTCAGTTAAAAATCCATCCTGTTCATCCTGATACTATGTATGCAGTGAGTGCTCGGGGCGGTTTGTTTATCACACGAAATGCAGGTTTATCATGGACTGTTGCATCTGGAACTGACTTGATGCCAGCCACCCGGCTTTCATCAGTATGTATTGACCACAATAATGATCAAATCATTTATTTGGGTACAGGTGATGCAAATTACTATTTTAATGGAAAAGGGGTTTATAAATCTACTAATGGAGGAACCACTTTTGCACCCACTAGTTTAACCAGTAAGCTGGTAGTCGAAATCTTGATGGATCCATTGGACCACAATGCGATTTTTGCTGCTACCAATACCGGTATATATAAATCAACAAATGGCGGAAGCACTTGGGTACTTAAATCACCTTCCGTTGCCTTTTATGACTTAAAGTTTAAGCACACAAGCAATGCACGCACTATTTATGCTGCATCTATTTCTGGATTTTACAGGAGTAGTGATTTTGGCGAAACATGGTCGCTTATATCAAATGGCATCTACGTGCCTTCAGGCTATTCAAATGGTGGTGGATGCAGAATTGCCACAACACCACAAGACACTAACTTGATTTACGTTGCAATGGTGGCAAAAAATGGCACACTCTTTAAATCGGTTAATGGTGGAACTTCATTTGCAGTAGTTAAAGATTCCTTGATGCCAAATTTAACAGGGTATGAGAATTCTATTTCTTCAATTGGTCAGGGCGACTACAATTTCGCTATACGTATTGATCCATCTGATGCTAATACTGTTTTTATTGCTTCACAAAATTTATGGAAATCGAATAATGGTGGAGTCACTTTCACTCAGCTTACTCAATGGGTTGAAAAAGTTCCTTCTGATATGCATCAAATAATTGTGAATCCTCAAAACGGTGCAGAAATTTGGAATTGTAATGATGGTGGTGTTTGGCTGAGTGTGGATAGTGGAATTAATTGGACTCCCAAAAGTAATGGCATATATGGTTATGAAGTTTATCATAGCAACAGCAGCGCCATGCGCAAAGATTTGATTAGCATGGGCACCCAGGATAATGGTGAGCTTTATGCTAATTCCAATAAATGGTATTGTAATCGTGGTGGCGACTGGATGTCCAAAGTCGCCTTTGATTTCACACCCGGCAGTTCTACTGCTTATTATTATGCCAACGCAAAACGAAGAGATGTTTTGTCTGGCAATGAGTACTCTTTCAATTTTCCTTTTGGTTCACTGCAGGATATTTGTTTTTATAAAGGCAATTACGATTTAGCTTTTGCCGGCAACAATAATGTTTATCGAACGGTTAACTTAACTTCATCAAACCCTGTTTGGACTCAAATTACTTCCTTCAATAAACCCATTATGAAGGTTTATTTATCTGTAGCTGATTCGAATCGACTATATGTAATTACCAATGACCAAACATTGTATGTTAGCAATAATGCGCTTGCTACAACACCAACGTTTATTCAATACACCTTGCCTTATTCAACTAGCAGTGGGGCCTCTATTGTAGCCATAAAAAACACTCCCGATATTCTATATGCTGTTTTTAACACTCGTGTTTACCGATCAATAAATAATGGTTTAAGCTGGACAAACATTAGCGTTAATTTACCGGCAGTTAACTATGTAAATATTATCAGTGACGAATACTCTTCCAATGAATTAGTATTTGTTGCCGGAAACAATTCGGTGTATTATAAAAAATCAACACAAACTAATTGGGTTTTATTCTCCAACAATCTTCCCACCCGAACTACTATTAGCGATTTCTCAATTTATAATGATGGCACTAACAATAGTGTGCTCCGTGTATCAGAGTATGGCAGAGGAGTTTGGGAATCACCCTTTGGAAATTTGCAACCACTGAAAGCATTCTTTGGTTCTGACATTACTAATCCATGCCAGGGAGGGAATATTCAGTTTTCTGATTATTCAACCGGTTCACCTTTATCATGGTCATGGAGCTTTCAGGGTGGCACACCAACATCTTCAACTTTAAAAAATCCTGTTGTTTTATACAATTCTTCAGGAAACTTTAATGTTACTTTAATTGTGAGCAATGGCATTACAACTGACACTCTAATTAAGAATAATTATATTACCACTATTGCTCAAGCTTTACCATTAATTGAAGGTTTTGAATCAATATCTTTTACCCCTATCAACTGGAAAAATATTGATGGCGGAAATGATAGCAAAATATGGCAACGAACTACATCAGCAAGTGGCTATGGTGTTGGAGTAGCATGCGTGTGTTTTAGTAATTATACTACCAGCAATGTGGGTCAGCATGATGAACTACGCACTCCTGTTCTTGATTTTTATCCTTATAGTGATGCGTGGTTGTATTTTGATGTTGCATACCATCCGTATTCATTAACCGAGTATTTGGACACTTTGGAAGTGATTGTCTCAACAGATTGTGGTGCAAGTTTTACACCAGTTTATACAAAATATGGGAGCGAGCTTTCATCAGTAAGCGGAATTGACACTACTGCATTTGTACCTTCTGCTATGCAATGGAGAAAGGACTCAGTAGATCTTTCCTCTTTTACCGGAAGCAATGAAGTGATGATTGGTTTTCGCAATATTGGAAATTATGGTAATAACATTTATCTCGACAATATTAATGTAGCCGGATTTGTTAATGCAGTTAATTTATTTCTTTCAGTTCGCATTCAGGGTTTGTATTCTTCAGGCGCAATGGAGCCTTTGCTGATGAATCAGGAAGTTGGTGATGATCCAACAATTGTTGATACCATTACAGTTGAATTGCATGAATCAGTTGCACCCTATTCAAAAGTCTATTCTGCAAATGGTTTACTTCATACAGACGGAACAGCGACAATACAATTTCCTGTTGCGGCAATAAACTCCAGTTACTATATCGCTGTTAAACATCGCAGCAGTTTGGAAACATGGAGCAAATCACCCGTTGAATTTAACACGTATAATATTTTCTACTCTTTTTAGCTGAATTAACATCCCGCTTCAATATTTTTTCTTGTAAAAAAAGTATTGATTTTTACAAAATAAAATTGAGTAAACAATTTTGTATTTGTTGAAAATTTCAATTGCCAATTTATAAGATCAAATAATTGCTTATCGCACAATTAATTTTTGCAAATAAATATTTTCATTCGTCCTAATACTAATCTGGTAAACACCGGATGGTAAATCAGCAGTGTCAATAAAAAAATTGTGTTCGCCTTTTTGCAATGTGCCAGCAAAAATCTCTTTAATATTTCTACCAAAAGAATCAAATAAATTAGCACTAATGTTTGTAGTTAAAGCACTACTGAATGGAATACAAGTAATACCTTTTGAGGGATTGGGATATGCAGAATGAATTTCAATTACAGATGCATTGTTTTCATGAACGCCAACAGTTTGTAATACCTTAAATTTCCAATAACCTGTTGGAGCTGACATGGGACGAACCTGTTGTTTGCCAGAAGTGGCTTGTGCCTGCACATAATAGTAAACTGTTGTCCCCGCAAGTTGTGCAGGTATTTGTGCCCCCCAATAATTAATTTGTGAGCTCAATGAATTCATTGCAAAAGAAATATACGGTTGTGTTGTATCGGTACGATAATATAAAGTAGCCGTTTGAATTCCTGAACGGTGCTGCATTCGAGCTGCCACTGAATAAGCATTGGTGGTATCATAAGTATCAGCCAATGCCTGATGAGAAATTAGCAACGGATCGGATGTACCAATTTCTTTGGTAATGCAATGCAAGGCACCTAGCGCACCAATACTGGCTGTAGAATTAATTCCAACTACTGTATATCCGGGCAGTGCATCTCTATAAATTCTTAAGGCAGTTGAGTCGGATGCAATATTATAGGTTGGTACAATTAGTGTTTTATTGATAAAGGATGCATTGGTATAGGTAAAATAATCAGCACCATTTGTTGGTGGATATTGACCATTATCTGCAGGCATCGGAATTCTAATAACTTTATAAGGAGTTCCATACACCGAATAGTAGTTGGCGAGAATAAATTGCAGGTTAGCTTCTATTTGAGGACCATCTGCTACTCCCGTTGGATATTGTCCTATAATCAATGTTTCTTCATCGAGTAATTTCATGTGCATATCGATATGATGAATTTGATCATAAGGCAGCGTATTCATTTTAATATATCTGTCAATACCCATAAATCGTTTCATGATGGTATCAATTTCGGCAGCTGTATGTTGAACTCCAAAACCAGCAGCAAGTGTGTTGTCATTTAAAATAAGTTTTGACGAAAAACCAGTTCCAAAGCCATCGGTCATAAAATTGCCACCGGTATGTACCAAATCCCAGGGTGCTGTAGTAGTTTGATATATAGGTGTTCCCAACAAATTAGCAATTGCTAAATGACAAACATCATCCAGCGGACGTGGGCGATTGTAAATCCAATCAATGGTAATTAACGAGTCCACATCATTGGTGTAAGCACTCCACATTCCATAATCGCGGCTCCAAACAGAATTATAGGGTTGAATTACAAATGATACATTTACTGTATCTACACCACCTGCAGCAAGAAAGTTGATTGCGGAAGTTTGTTGCCCAGCGCTATTTACAATCACATATACTCTGCACTCTTGCTTTGCTGCACGCACTATTTCGCGCAGCATGGTAGTGTAGGATGTCCAGGTAACTGTAAATCCTTGCAGTTCCTCCCATTCTGCTATGGTTCTAACGGCTGATGAAGGTGGAAGAACTGAATTGGCTGTATTTATATTTCCGGCTCTTAAAGCATTATAAGCAGGCAGTTGATTGTATTCTTCGGGCGACATGCGATGGTCAAGTTGAGCATTCGTAAACGAAAAAAGAAATAGGAATAAAATAAGTAATTGTATTCTCATAAGATATTTTTTAATTGCAGATCAAAGAAACGGATTTTTTAAGGAATTTTCAATTTAATATCACTTGGTTGAACTTTCATTTTAATTTTGTTGTTATGCGATATGCTATTGTTGATATTGAAACCACAGGTAGTTATCAGCGTTCGCATGCTATAACTGAAATCGCTATCATTATTCATGATGGAGAAAAGGTTGTGGATTCGTTTGAAACACTCATCAATCCT
Source organism: Bacteroidota bacterium (assembly GCA_031409815.1). Lineage (GTDB taxonomy): Bacteria > Bacteroidota > Bacteroidia > AKYH767-A > OLB10 > JANLUX01. The sequence continues at coordinate 7,012 of JANNXV010000222.1, read as the reverse complement.
GAAACAAGCATTGCCCCTTTTGTATCACGCTTGACTGGTATTACCAATCAAATGCTGCAGAACGCTCCCAGGTTTCATGAAGTGGCAAAAAAAATATGGACCATGACAGACGATGCAGTGTTTGTTGCACACTCAGTCAATTTTGATTACTCCTATATTCACGAAGAGTTTAAAAGTCTAGGTGCAGATTTCAGGCGTAAAAAATTATGTACTGTTCGGTTGAGCAGAAAACTGTTTCCGGGCTATCCGTCATATAGCCTTGGCAATATTTGTGCAAACCTTGGTATTGAAATTGCCGACCGTCATCGGGCAATGGGTGATGCAGCAGCCACTGCAAAACTTTTTGAATTGTGTTTGCAGCATGATACAGAGGAGGTGATTAAAAAATCGCTCAACAAAAATTCGAAAGAAGCATTGTTGCCACCGTATTTATCCAAGAAAGTGTATGATGATTTGCCGGAAAAGACTGGCGTATATTATTTTCATGATGTAAAAGGAAAAATAATTTATGTGGGAAAAGCAATCAATATTAAGAGTCGCATCTATTCTCACCTAAAAGGTAAAGGAACCTCAAAACTTTCATTTACTTCTGCCATTGCAAATATCACTTATACTTTGTGTGGCACTGAGCTAATTGCGTTGTTATTCGAATCGCACGAGATAAAGCGTTTGTTCCCTCTTTACAACCAGGCACAAAAATTTGACAGGAGTAATTATGTGTTAGTTGATTATTTCGATCAGCAAGGAGTGCATCATGTTACCTATGCAAAAAATCATCCTTCGCTAAAAGCACTCACTACTTTTAAAAGTTTTGAAGCTGCCCGCGAATTCATGTCTTCATTCATCAACAAGTTTGATTTATGCCAGAAGTATTGCGGCATTAATACCGGCCCCGGAGTTTGTTTTGATTACCAGATTAAAAAATGTAAAGGAGTTTGTGCCGAGGTGGAAGACATTGACACATATAATAAACGCGTTGAAGAAGCATTAAAAAGCTTGAATAAGATGAATGAAACAAAAATGATTATTGACGAAGGCAGAACCTTTGATGAAAAATCGGTTGTGCTTATTGAGAATGGAGTTTACAGAGGGTTCGGATATTTTGATTCAAACGTTCAATTAAGCGAACCGGAAGAAGCAAAAACTTTTATTCAACCATATAAACATAATACAGACGTGCAGAAAATTTTAAATGCATTTGCTACTAAATAAAAATCTCTCCCTTCAAATACAACGTTGCATCGCCCACCATATCAACTCTGTCATTCTTCAATCTGCAAACTAACTCTCCACCACGTGCTGAAATTTGTAAAGCACTCAACGCTGTTTTATTTAATTGCTTGCTCCAGTAAGGTGTAAGCAAAGTGTGAGCAGAACCTGTAACCGGGTCTTCATCAATCCCCATTTTCGGCACAAAAAATCTTGAAACAAAATCAACTGTATCACCTCGTGATGTAATGATGACCCCTTCGTGTGGCAATTCTTTTATCAATTTAAAATCAGGAGCAACAGTTTGTACTTCACTTTGATTTTTTAAAACCACCATTAATTTTCTTTTTCCTGCATGTACTTCCACCGGTTTAATTTTCAAAGCATGTTCTATTTGTGTAGTGCTCTCGATTCGGTTTGGCATTTCTGATGGTAAGTCCAGCACAAATTTGCTTCCTTCTCTGCGCACCATCAATGCTCCACTCATGGAATGGAAAGTTATTTCATTTTGTTTATTACCCAAACATTCAAACAATACAAATGCGCTTGCAAGAGTTGCGTGTCCGCATAATGGAATTTCACTCACTGGTGTAAACCATCTTAATTCAAATTCATTGCCACGCGGAACAATAAAGGCAGTTTCGCTTAAATTATTCTCGGCTGCAATCTTTTGCATTAAATCATCAGGCAACCATGTTTCCAAAGGACAAACAGCGGCCGGGTTACCTTTAAATAATTGAGAAGTAAATGCATCAACCTGGAAAATCTGAAGTGTTTTCATACTTATTGTTTTAAGAAAGTGCAAATTTAATGCGAGGTGCTTTCATTATAAAGAAACATGTTTATGTTACTAAAGATTAACTTCTAGATCAATATTCAACTAATTTATGCTATTGATGTGTGTTTATTTTCATCGTATCTTTGAACCTTACTGTAAATCAAATAACTAAAATCTTAACCAAATGAAAACACAACTAATCAAATCATTAATCACATGCTGCATTCTTAATGTTGCAGTCTGCATTCAATCCAATGCACAAATTGTTTACACAAGTATAATTCCTAATGATACCTTGGTTTGCACTACGCTCGTCACAAAAACGTACCAATTAGACCTGAATAATGATTCCGTTAATGATTTCGATTTTACTGCAACGTATTCATCAAATGGAACATGTAGCAGTGGAGGATTCCCTTTTCCTATGCAACGACCAAGGCGTAAAACCATTACAGGTATTTCATCGCTTAACACCAGCTTCTTTTTTGGAAGAGTAAATACAAATCCTGTCGCACTAAATTATGGTGATAGTATTAATAATAATTATATCTGGGAAACAAATTTGGATACGCTCTACTATAGAAATTATTATTTCACAAGTTGTTCTTCTTTAACAGGTGCTGGCAATTGGAATTCAGCAACTGATCGTTACCTCCCTGTAAAGTTTGTTAACAATGGAGATAATTATTATGGTTGGATAAGAATGAATATCTCTACTTATGGTGCAGGGATTGTGCGACTTATTTTTAAAGGGTATGCTTATAACTCAGTAGCTAACGAGCCATTTTTGGCCGGACAAACAACTGCATCTGTATTAAGTGTAATTGGAAATAAAACAATATGCGGTGGCGACAGCACCACGCTATTGGTAGCACCAGGCTCCTCCTTTTTATGGAGTACCGGTGATACAACGCCCTCTATTACTGTAAGCCCTTTAACCACCACCAACTACACGGTTACTGTTATAAATAGTATACCGGGCGACACGGCTACTTTAAGCCAACAGATAATAGTCAACTATGCTGACACTGCAGTAACCAGAAATTGCGACACACTTAGATCACTTGCAATTGCGCCCTCAACTTTTCAATGGATGGATTGTGGTTCATTGCTTCCCCTTGCAGGAGATACCAATAAAATATTTAAACCTGTTGTGGATGGCGATTATGCAGTTATCATAAATTATAAGGGCTGTGTTGATACATCCGTTTGTAATTATGTTCATGTCGCTAATTTTGCCGTTAGCAACTCCGATACAATTTGTCAGGGTAATACAACAACAATAACCGCATCAGGCGGAACATCCTATTTGTGGAGTACTGGACAAACAACGGCAGGCATAACAGTAAGCCCTGCATCGACAACCAATTATTATGTAACAATTACTGATAGTTTAGCAAGTTGCCCTCGGCAATTGATTCAAAAAACTACTGTTATTCCTAGTATTTTTATTACTCGGGTAAGTAACACATTAAATACTTCCAATTATAGTGGTGCCACTTATCAGTGGATAGATTGTGGAACAATGCTTCCTGTGCCGGGAGCAAATAGTTTTACTTATACCCCAGTTACAGGTGGTTCTTATGCTGTGATTTTAAATTATTCATGCATTGATACTTCTGCTTGTTTTAATTTTTCTGCTCTTGGAATAAGTGAAAACGAAAGCAATGCCGTTTTTTCTATTGCTCCAAATCCGTTAAATCAACATGCAATTATTAACTGGAAGTTAAACACGAAAGAAAGTGTTGCAATAAAATTATTTGATGTAGACGGAAGGCTAGTGAGAATTATTGCTGATCATTTATTTAATGCAGGATCTCATCAAATTGAGTTGAACGCAGAAAATATAATTGCAGGAATTTACTTTCTGAAAATTGAAACTGAAAATTATTCAGTGACAAAAAAATTATCAATTATCAAATAATTTAAATTTTGGCTTTATTGTGAAAACAATCAAAGTAGGGGGTGTTTTACATCCCCTACTTATTTTTTGAAAGGCTTTATTTTTCAATTGTGGATAAAAAAGCATCGGAAATAGCAGGTAAATAAATAATCGGTACAGAAGGTTTAGGAAAATTACTTTGGTTGTTTTGGTTTACTTTAAACTCTGATTTCTGAAACAGTTAAGTTATTATCAGCTAGCGATTCGAACGCAAATCCAGCTTCACTAAAATGTTCTAAAACTTTTGGCAACACATACAACATTTTATCTGCTGCTTTAATGCTATCGTGAAAAACAATGATGGAGCCGCTACGGCTATTATCAATTACATTGTGCAAACATTGCTCCGCTGAAATTTTAGCATCATAATCATAACTCAACACATCCCACATCACAATCTTGTAATTATTCTTTAGGGCAAAATATTGTGCTGGTTTCATTCTTCCGTAAGGAGGACGAAACAATTTTGAATGCACATAATTGGAAGCAATTGCTACGTTATTAATGTAATCATTGGTAGCAGTTTTAAAACCATTCAAATGATGTTGTGTATGATTACCAACCGCGTGCTTACTTCTTTGCAGGTGGGCATATTCAGAAGGATGCTTTTTTACATTATCTCCTACACAAAAAAAAGTTGCTTTCGCATTGTATTTATTTAAGTGTTCGATAACCTGTAGAGTAACATCTGGTATAGGGCCATCATCAAAAGTGAGGAACAATTTTTTTTCTGTTGTAGGAACACGACAGATAATTGATGGGTATATTAATTTTAAAATAAATGGAGTTCGTATGTTCATTAAGTGTAAAAATAAAAAACCCTCCAGTTGTGGAGGGCTTTTTAATTATCTGCCGGCTGTAAATCTGGCTTCCAGTTTTTTGAAACGTGGTTCGAGTTCTTTTACAATATCCTTTTGATTGGCATTATTTGCCAGTCGCATTAATTCCTGAAACACTGCCATTGCCTGATTCATATCACGATCAACAAACTTTAGGTATTCTGTTCCTTTTAAAGAGAAATAATAATTAAGATCGTCTTCATAAATATCTGCCATGCGTCTCACAATTGCATTGGCCGATTCAATTGCTTGCTTCCGCTTTTGCTCTGGTAATTCAATACTGCTGCTGTTTAACGAACTATCCAATGGGTTTGCTTTAGTATTTAATGCTGCACGATAATAAATTTCTATCGGGCGTAGCATCATCACATTATAAGGAACTGTTTTATCAGGCATTTCTTTATTCATTTTGTCAAGTACCTTCATTGCTGAATCAGTCTCATTTTTGTTCAGTAAGTTTTCTGAAAGACGGGCAAAATTATTTCTAAAATTCATGCACATATTAAGGTTGTTCTGATCGAGATAAACTCCTTCGCGATTTAAGTTACCCCACTCGAATTTATTCATCATGTTGTTGTACATGTTCTTTTCTTCCACACGACCGGTTTGACCCTGAGGATCGCTTTCAGCTTTAATTGGTACAATGCGATAGGCTAAACCTTCTAACTGGAAATAAGGTTCTAAATTCATGTAGCTTTCGTTACCCACTGTTACAGCAAAGTAAATTGGACGTTTCCAGTTATTATGTGCCAACAAATCCAGTATCATCAAATCGGCTTTCATAATATAGTTTTTGTCGATTTCCCAACGCATGGTGTCAACAATTAAACCAGCATCTTCGGCTCTAACTGTACCTGACTTTAGCACTGCTTCTTTATCAACTTTGATGTAGAATTTTTTGGTTGGGAAATAACTTAAAGCACTTCCGCCTTGTGTTTGTACTTTAAATTCCGGTCCATCATTACCAATAAAATCTATTACTTCTTTTAAATCAGTATACCCAGGAATTTGACGATCGTAGAAGGGAACGTAATCGCGGGTACCTTGTAAGTATTTGTCGTTGGTTAAACTGAAAGGCACAGGCTCGCTCTGATAGGCTCTGCGTTTCATTTGATCGATATACCAATCGGTATTTAGTAATGATAGATTGACTATTCGAATATCGGGACGAACACCTTCAACTTCCTGTGCATACCAAAGCGGGAATGTATCGTTATCGCCATTGGTAAATATAATTGCATTGGGTGCGCATGATTGTAAGTAGTTCCATGCAAAATCGCGTGAGGTGTAACGATGTGAACGGTTGTGATCATCCCAACCATCCTTAGCCATTACACCCGGAACAACAAGGCAAATTAATGTTGCCAATACTCCGGCTATTTTACCATCCATTTTTTTGCGCAACTGTTCGATAATAGCCAGTGCACCCAACCCTATCCAAATGGCAAAGGCATAAAACGATCCGGCATAGGCATAATCACGTTCACGTGGTTGATAAGGAGGTCCGTTCAGATACAATACGATTGCGATACCTGTAAAGAAGAAAAGGAGCAACACTACGAAGAAGTCTTTACGGTCTTTGTTATAATGATAGATTAAACCAACGATACCTAATATTAAAGGAAGAAAGTAGAAACAGTTGCGACCTTTATTGTTGGTCATGCTTTTGGGAAGATGATCTTGCGGACCTAAACGTGCCTGATCGATGGCGGTGATGCCGCTTATCCAGTTTCCTTTGGTGATGCCTCCGTGACCCTGAATATCGTTTTGCCTTCCTACAAAGTTCCACATGAAGTAACGGAAGTACATGTGCCCCAGCTGGTAGCTGAAAAGGAATTTTAGATTTTGTGCAAAGGTTGGTGTTTCATCACCTTTGATGCCTGCCCATTCTTTGTAGGCAGAAATGTGGCTTTCTTGAGCGCTGTACATACGAGGAAGAATGGTGCACTTATCGGGCTCGTACTTTGGAACTAAACGAGCACCGGTTTCGATGTATTTATCTTTTCCTTTGGCATATTGCATGCTTCCGTTTTCTAAATCAACTTGCTTGGCGTTGTAGTATTGTCCATACATTAATGGTCGCTCACCGTATTGCTCGCGATTGATGTAGCCCAATAAGCTAAAGGCATTTTCGGGATCGTTTTCGTCCATTGGAGGATTGGCTGCCGAACGCACTACGATTTGGGTGTAGCTGCTATATCCGATTATAATAAATGCTGCACTTAGTAGGGCGGTGTTGGCCAC
>JANNXV010000221.1:0-11739 GCA_031409815.1 Bacteroidota bacterium | reverse complement strand
AAACGTGTAGTTATAAATCGAGTTTGTCCCACACGATTTAATGCCTGTGTATACATTTCGGCTATACGTTTGGTAGCACCCATTATATTAGTAGGGTTCACCGCTTTGTCGGTACTCACCATTACAAATTTCTGCACTTTAAACTCCATAGCAAGGTCGGCAATTACTTTGGTGCCTAAAACATTATTTAAAATGCTTTCGCTGGGATTATGCTCCATCATGGGCACATGCTTGTAAGCAGCCGCATGAAAAACCACTTGTGGTTTAAAAGTGCTAAACACATTTCGCATACGTTCCATATTGCGTATGTCGCCAATAACGGCTTCCCAACGCGTTTGAATTTGGTTATTCTCCTGAAGATCCACTTCCAATTCGTGCAATGGCGATTCAGCCATATCCAGCATCACAATAAGGCCCGGATTAAAAGGAAGTATTTGTCGCACCAGTTCGCTACCAATAGAGCCGGCAGCACCGGTAACCAAAATGGTTTTGCCCTGCAAATCGTTTTTAATTTTTTCAGTATCCAGTTGAATGGCATCGCGCCCCAGCAAATCTTCGATCTTAACTTTTTTAATTTGTTTAAAGCTCAACTCACCATTGATCCAGGTTTTAACCGGTGGCACATTAAGCACTTTGGTACCAAACTTTAAACAAGCGTCAACTATTTCTTGCTTGCGTGGCGCAGATATATTTTGAATAGAAATAATAAGGTGCTTTACGCGATTGGCATTCAACAGGCCTTCGAGGTCGATGCGGGCATTATAAATGGGAATGCCTTCAATCTTATTACCTACTTTCTTTCTATCATCATCCACAAAGGCAATTACTTTATACTTGGAGCCTGTGTCGCGGTCGAGTGTGCGTTTAGTAATCATACCCGCATCACCTGCACCATAAATTATAACACCAGTTTTTTCGCTGGTAGGGTTGCGCAGTTCCATGTAAGCCACTTTAACCAATAACCTACCCGCTGTCATAATAAAAACACTAAGCAAAAAATCGATGATGATGACGGAGAACGGAAGAATGTAACGATCATTAAAATAATAAGCAAACAGATTTAGCAAAGCAATGCCCAGCGATCCCGAAGCCAGTGTGAGCAAAATACGTGTTGCATCGCGGGTGCTGGTGTAGCGTATAATGCCTGCATAGGTTTTGAAAGCATAGAAGCTGATAATGCGCACCGCGAAAAAAACAGGCAAAACAGGGTATAATAAATCCAACTCGTTTTGCGGAACCCTAAAATTAAAACGTAACAGATAAGCGATGTAAATAGATATTGTACAGATGATGACATCGCCCAAAAAAATGACTATACGAGGAATGTTCCTTTGTGGAAATAACTGCATCAGTGTTTAACTATTTAATGAGGTAAAGTTATGGATTTGTGATGTAATGCGATTGATGCTTGCCTCAACCACCATTGATGCAAATGATTTTATTTCATCACCACCACCCTTCTTGTTTCAATAAAATCTAACGTTTGAATTTGCACAAGATAAATTCCTGCAGCAAAATCTTTTGTGTTTAATTCTATTTTTTGTGTCTCGGTTGCAGTGTTTGTAAAAATTATTTTTCCGGAAATATCCGTAATAATTACATTGGCCTTTTTAAAATTTTTTTCTAAGGTGATAACAAAATAAGATAATGCGGGATTCGGGAATACTTCAATATTATTTTCAGGATTCATTTCTATTGCACTTACAGTTGTAATTGAATAGCAGGCAGAAGTATCAGTACAACCATTTTGTGTAATTATAACTGCATAATTACCGTTAAGGGAAGCTGTGAAAACCTGGTTAGTTTCTCCACTTAAAGATATAAAACCATTATCACAATCCAACCATTGGTAGGTGGCTCCGGTTGCACTGGCTGTTAATATAATACCACTCTGGGTTACGGTACTATTAACTGTTTTAATAAAGAGATTTATAACAATAACGCTATCACAACCTACACTATTTGGAATAGTGTCCGTGTAAATACCTGAACTTGTCCATGTATAATTACCGCTTGGAGAGAAGTAATGCAAACAAGCAACAACAATTTTTGATCCTGACGTGCTGCTTTTGATAGTAAGATTTAGGCTTATTAAACTATCACACCCGCTGGAATTGGGAATAGTGTCCATATAAGTTCCTGAACTTGTCCAGGTGTATTTTCCGCTTGGAGAAGTATAACTATCACAAGAAGTAATATATAGCGTTGAAACTGTATAAATGGTACCAATGGTGAGATTGATAGTTATCAGGTTATAACATCCTGAACCGTTTGGTAGCGTATCCAGATATGTGCCAGAAACCGACCAGATATATTTTCCGCTTGGAGAGGTATAACTGTTGCACACAATTGGATTAATAGTCGTAAAAGTTATGCAGGATAATTTAGCAACAAATAAATCGATATTATTACCGGAAGTGTCTGCATGTGTTAATGTGTCAGAATCAAACAATAAGTATGAACTTTGAAAATATCCTGTAACATAAACGTTACCTGAATCATTAACAGCTATAGCATATCCTTCTTCGGCTGATGCACCGCCTATTGCCTTTACCCATACAAAATTGCCGGCACTGTCCAATTTGGAAATGAAAATATCGTGGGGGCCAACTGATGTCATATTAAATATTCCCAAACCAGGATCAAAATCCGCTGTTCCTCTAAAGTAACCAGTTGTATATATATTATCAAAAGAATCGAGTGATGCAGCCCATCCATAACACTGCGATCCACCAATAGCTCTTGCCCAAACAAAATTACCCGAGCTATCCAATTTGGAAATAAAAACACCACCATTTACTGTAGAATATAAATTAAAAATTCCTGTACCCGGGTCAAAGTCAACGGTCCCTCCATATGAACCTACAGTGATAACATTTTGGGAACCATCCACTGCTATTGACTGCCCACGATCCCATGATTGTGCTCCAATTGCACTTGCCCATTTAAAATTGCCCATGCTGTCTAATTTGGAAATAAAAATGTCATCATTTCCTGCTGAAGTTAAATTGAAACTACCCAATGAATCTGGATCAAAGTCTGCAGATCCTTTAAGATATCCAGTCGCATAAACATTTCCAAAGGAATCAGAAGCAATGCTGTAACCAACAGCTCCATTTGTTCCATTTGTAGCTTTTATTGCCTTTGCCCAAACAAAATTGTATGAGTGATCTAATTTTAAAATAAATGTACCATGATCTGTTAAATTGAATATTCCTGTACCGGGATCAAAGTCGGCAGGTCCCCCATAATAGCCTGTAGTGTACACACTGCCATCAAAGCTTATTGCTATACTGTATGCTACATCAGATGTTGTACCTCCAATTACACTTGCCCAAATAAAATTACCTGTGCTGTCTACTTTTAAAATAAAAATATCAACACTGGCTGGAGTTAAATAAAAAGTTCCAGGTCCGGGATCAAAGTCAGTTGTCCCAGAAATTGAGCCAGTTGTGTAAACATTTCCCGAATCATCCAAAGCAAGAGAAACATTAAAATCAGAATTTGGACTGCCGATTGCTTTTGCCCAAATAAAATTGCCTGAAGGATCTAATTTGGAAATGAAAATATCGTAGGATCCAAGTGAGGTTAGATTGAACGTTCCCGATCCAGAATTAAAATCAACAGTTCCTTCAAAAGTACCAGCAGTATAAACATTACCTAAAGCATCAACGCCTATTGCTTTTCCATAATCGATACTTGTATCTCCAATTGCTCTCGCCCAAGCCCAATCAGGCGATTGTGCAAATGCATCATTAATGTATAAAAACGATAAACTAAAAACTACCAAAACTTTATATAATGCTTTCATATCAGTATCAGTCGTTATAAGATCAAATACGAATGTACGGAATACATTAACACTATTAGAACGCTTAAAAAATTTATATTACTATTTTTGCCCCTCAATAAATTTTTATGCCGGTATCATTAGTAACAGGAGGAGCAGGTTTTATTGGGGCGCATGTCACCAATGAATTAATTAAAGCAGGTCATCGCGTTATAGTACTTGACGATTTAAGTGGTGGTTTCGAAGAGAACGTAAATGCAAATGCAACATTCATTAAAGGCTCGATACTTGACACTACATTGCTTGCAAAATTGTTTGCTGAACATCAGTTTGATTATGTTTATCATCTTGCAGCTTATGCAGCCGAAGGCCTGAGTCATTTTATCCGCAATTTTAATTATAACAATAATTTAATCGGCAGCATTAATCTTATCAACGAATCTATCAAACACAAAATAAAATGTTTTGTGTTTACTTCTTCCATTGCAGTGTATGGCAAAGGTCAATTGCCTATGCGCGAGGATATGATTCCCACACCTGAGGATCCGTATGGTGTGAGCAAGTATGCCGTTGAACTGGATTTAAAATGTGCGCACGAAATGTTTGGCTTAAACTCAATTATTTTCCGTCCGCATAATGTGTATGGCGAATACCAAAACTTAGGCGACAAATACCGTAATGTTGTTGGCATTTTCATGAATCAGTTGATGCAGGGTAAAGAGCTCTCCGTTTTTGGAGATGGAATGCAAACACGTGCCTTCAGTTATATTGGAGATGTTGCACCACATATTGCCAATAGTGTAAATGTTACCAAAGCCTACAACCAGGTTTTTAATATTGGAGCTGATAAAGAATTTACCGTGAAAGAACTGGCCGACACCGTTTGTGAAGCTATGGGAATGAAAGGCAGTTTACGTTTTTTACCGGCACGCAATGAAGTAATGCACGCTTACGCTGACCACGCCAAAGCACGCGAAATATTTGGCACACCACTAGCTGTATCCTTAAAAGATGGAATTGGTGGAATGGTTGAATGGGCCAAAAAAGCAGGCATTAAAAAAAGCACAAAATTTGAAGGTATAGAAATCACTGAAAAACTTCCTTCATTCTGGATCGAAGAATAATCTATGCCAAAAATCCTTTTTATTGCTGCGCATCGCCCGGGCCGAAGCCCAAGTCAGCGATTCAGATTTGAACAATACATGCCTTTTTTAAAAGAGAATGGATTTGATTACGATTTCTCCTATTTACTTTCTGAAAAAGATGATAAAACTTTTTACCAACCCGGAAACATCAGTAACAAAATTTTATTTTTTGCTAAAAGCATTTACAAGCGATTAAATGATGTAATAAATGCAGATAACTACGACATTATTTTTGTACAACGCGAAGCGTTTATGACCGGCTCTACTTTTTTCGAGAAAAGGTTTAGCAAATCAAAGGCGAAATTAATTTTTGATTTTGACGATGCCATTTGGCATTTGGATATTTCAGAAGCCAACAAAAAATTTGAATGGCTTAAACATCCTGGCAAAACAGCAGAGATTATCAGTGTTGCAGATTTAATTATTGCAGGTAATCAATACCTGGCAGAATATGCTAAACATCATAACGATCGAGTGGTAATTATACCCACCACCATTGATACTGATGAATACAAACCAATTACACAAAATTCAACCAACCAATCAGTATGCATTGGCTGGAGTGGCAGCATCACCACCATCAAACATTTTGAAATGGCAACGCCATTCTTAAAAATGCTTAAAGCTAAATTTGGTGATCGTATTCTAATTAAAGTAATTGGCGATGGAAGCTATATCAATAACGAACTAAATATAAAAGGAATTGGTTGGAACAAAGCTGACGAATTAAAAGAATTGAGAGAAATTGATATTGGCATTATGCCCTTGCCTGATGATGAATGGGCCAAAGGAAAATGTGGGTTAAAAGGTTTGCAATACATGGCGCTCGGCATTACCACACTTATGTCGCCTGTAGGAGTTAATGCCGAAATCATTCAGGATGGAGTTAATGGATACCTTGCTTCCAGCAATGATGAATGGTTCGAAAAAATATCTCTTCTTATTGAGAACGAAGTACAGCGAAAAAAAATTGCCGAGGCAGGCAGAACAACTGTTGAAGAACATTATTCAGTGAACGCTCAAAAAAATAATTATCTTCGGTACTTTAACGATGTAATTAAAGGTTAATATGGGGATGTATGAATTTAGGGTGTTTGGATTTAACAATGAACCATAAAAGAGCTAATACTGAAATCAAAAATCAATACTTACTTATTAAAGACGCCATTAATTGATATAATCTAAACAAACACTGAAATAATAAATCTTAATAATCGAGTAATTTGTGGATCGAACAATAAATCCACAAATCCTAAATCCTAAAATCCTAAATCAAAACATGGAAGCAATAAACGAACAAGTAAAAACAACAGCACTTACTGATAAACATATACAGTTAGGTGCTAAGATGGCTCCCTTTGCGGGATACATGATGCCGATACAGTACACTGGCATTAACGATGAACACGAAACGGTAAGAACATCAGTAGGCGTTTTTGATGTATCGCATATGGGAGAATTTATCCTTAAAGGTGAGAATGCATTAGATCTGATTCAACGTGTTACCAGTAATGATGCTTCAAAATTGGCTGATGGAAAAGCACAATACAGTTGCTTTCCGAATGAGCAAGGTGGTATAGTTGACGATTTGATTGTTTATCGCATCGATGAAAAAACTTATATGCTTGTAGTAAATGCATCCAACATCGAAAAAGACTGGAACTGGATTACTAAGTTCAATACAAAAAATGTGGAGATGCATAATATCTCCGATCAAACTTCTTTACTTGCCATACAAGGACCTAAAGCAGTTGAAGTTTTACAGAAATTAACTGCTGTTAAGCTTGCCGACATTCCCTACTACTGTTTCTCAAAAGGAGAAGTTGCAGGTGCAAAGAATGTGGTGATCAGCAACACAGGTTATACAGGTGCCGGAGGATTTGAAATTTATTTTGAGAATCAATATGCCGAAAGCATTTGGGATGCAATATTTGAAGCTGGTAAAGAATTTGGAATTAAGCCGGCCGGATTAGGTGCGCGCGACACCTTGCGATTAGAAATGGCTTTCTGCTTATATGGAAATGATATTGACGACACCACATCGCCACTTGAAGCAGGATTAGGTTGGATTACCAAATTCACAAAAGAATTTACCAATAGTAAAAACCTGCTTGCACAAAAAGAACAAGGTGTTACTAAAAAACTTGTTGCTTTTGAAATGATCGACAAAGGAATTCCACGTCATGATTATGTGATTAAAGATGCAAACAGCAATATGATTGGAAGAGTAACCAGTGGCACACAATCGCCTTCGTTACAAAAAGCAATAGGCATGGGTTATGTAAATAAAGAATTTGCAGCTGAAGGAACTGATATTTTTATCAGCATCCGCGAAAAAGCCATCAAAGCAAAAATTGTTAAGCCTCCGTTTATAAAGAAATAACTCGTGATTGGGAGGAACGAAGCAATCTGCTGATATGTAAAGATTGCTTCATTCCTCTCAATCACGCAAAATCATTCGACTTTAATGTCAGAAGAAAAAATAAAAATAGACGCTTGCTTTTCACCTTTCCTTTATCCCGTTTATGCGGATAAGGAAAGCATAGTTGTTATAATAGATATTTTAAGAGCCACCTCAGCCATTTGCACAGCTTTCGAATATGGAGCCGAAAAAATAATTCCGGTTGCCACAGTTGAAGAAGCTAATAAATATAAAAAAATGGGTTATCTGGCAGGTGCCGAACGTGATGCCATAAAGCTGGAAGGTTTTGATTTTGGCAATTCACCATTTCATTATCGTGGCGACCATGTTAAAGGAAAAACAATTGTACTCACCACCACCAATGGCACACAGGCTATTGAAGCGGCACGCAATGCTTATCAGGTGGTTATCGGATCGTTTCTAAATATTGATTCGTTATGCGAATGGCTGATCGATCAAAAGCGCTCGGTGTTATTACTTTGCAGCGGATGGAAAAATAAATTTAATCTTGAAGATGCCTTATTTGCTGGCGCTGTAACACAGAAACTCACAACCGAATCTGATAATTATCAATTGGGTGATGCCTGCCTTGCTTTAAAATTTTTATATCAATCGGCTGAAAAAAACCCTTACCGATTCCTTAATCAATCATCACATAAAGAACGACTGGCTCGTTTGCAATTAAAAGACGATATTCGTTATTGTTTAACACCCAATCAAACAAAAGTTATTCCAGTATTAAAAGATGAAGCATTGGTAATAATGAAGTAATGCTTGATTAATAAACTCATTTAAAAGTTCTTGTAAAATATTTTATATCAAGTATCCATTTTGAGAATACGCACTAAAATAATTGTAGTTGGGCTTTTGATTTTTATTTCATCAAGCCTATTGTTTGGGTGGGGATTTTGGGGTCATAAGCGAATCAACCGAATGGCTGTTTTTACGCTTCCTCCCGAAATGCTTGGTTTTTATAAACGCAATATCGATTATATCGAAACGCATGCCGTAGATCCTGATAAACGCAGAAATGTGGTGGCTGATGAAGCACCGCGTCATTACATCGACATCGACCGATATGGAGATCACCCTTTCGATAGCATACCCATAAATTGGAACGATGCGGTAAAAAAATATGGTGAAGACAGTTTGAATGCGCATGGGATTGTTCCATGGCATATTCAAATAATGCTTGGCAGACTCACAAGAGCATTCAAAGAAAAAAACGTAAAACAGATTTTACACAACTCTGCCGATATCGGACATTACATTGCAGATGCACATGTACCATTGCATGTAACAAAAAACTATAACGGACAACTAACTAATCAAAACGGAATACATGGTTTTTGGGAATCGCGAATACCAGAGTTGTTTGGTGATAAGTATGATTATTTCACCGGCCGTTGCAGCTATATTGAAAAGCCATTAGAAACAACCTGGAATATTATTAAAGCAAGTTATGCTGCAAAAGATTCGGTGCTTGAATTTGAACGAAAACTAAATGCCGAATTTCCATCCGATCGTAAATACACTTTTGAGCAACGCGGAAGCACTACTATAAAAACCTATTCAAAAGAATATTCAGCAGCCTATGATAAAATGCTGGATGGACAGGTTGAAAGAAGAATGCGTGCTGCTATTAAATCTGTTGGCAGCTTTTGGTATACAGCATGGGTGGATGCAGGATCACCCAACTTAGAATACCTTGAGCAATACAAAATGTCTGAAGAAGAATTAAAAAAGTTGGCTGAGGAAGATAAAATGTGGAAGACCGGAAAAGCACCTGCAAATAATGCCGGGCATAGTGACGATTAAATTTTTTCACAACCAGATTAATCATTTATTACTGATTAATTTTATTTAATCGCGATTTGTTTTAGCAGTAGTATTTATTAATCAAAATTGCATCGATATACACTTCTGAAGTTGGTTCTTCACAATGCTCCTATAAAGTTATTTATTGCGTGAATTGATTTTCGTATTTTCAAATCTACCTTTTACATACTTTAAATTAATGTGCTCAAAATAATTTTCTACCTAAATAGGATAAACTAAACTATTTGTAGTAATTATAATAAATATCTTGCGAGATCAATTAATTAAACGTAAATTTACTATCAACAAAAACCTATTAAATCTATAATTTCATGAAATCTCACCTTCAATTCAATTGGATACCGCTATTAATTGTATTTCTACTAGCCAACTTTCAACTAAACGCTGCTAATGTAAGCTGGAATGCAGCTGTAAATGGCAACTGGAATGACGGAACCAAATGGAGTGGTGGCTCTGCTCCCGGTATAAATGATACGGCTGTGATAAACATTGCCGGAACTTACACAGTTACACTTAATGTAAATGCTTCGATTGCAAAACTTGATTTGGGAAATGCAACCGGGTTTCAAACTATTACTGCCACAAGTCGAACATTGACACTTGCAAATGCCAGTACCATAAATCCTCATGGGATTCTCGATTTGGCTTCAACTAATACATTAAATGGAGCCGGGCCACTAAATAATAGTGGAAGAATTGTTCTGAATTATAACAATTCAATTTCATGCCCGATAAATAACACCGATACCATTTTTGTGGATTACTCGGCCAACTCAATGACCGGTGCTTTAACAACCACGTCAACTGCTGTGCTTTATTTCAGGTGTGCTTCGAGCGTAGGTCAGTTAACATTCAGCAATGGCTGGACAAATAATGGCAAGATCATAATGGCAAGCATAAGTTGCCAGTATGCTTATATGATTGTAACAGCGGGTGTATTAGTAAATCCGGTTGGTTCTATAATTCAAAGTTCGCCTTTACCTAACTGCATAGGCTACAACAGAATTGATGCGGCTATAAATAATCAGGGAACAATCAATATTGGTTACTCGCTGCGAATTTATACAAATGCAGGCGCAAGCACCAACACAGGTACGGTAAATTTTACATCAGCCAACAACACGCTTACCTATTATAATGGAATCGTAAACTGGAATAGTGGTTCAGTTAATTTAGCTACAGGTTGTACTTTTGGTTTTAGCGGAGCAACATTAAATTGGAATGGCGGAACTACAACGGGCACAGGTTTGTTTAGTTTTACAACAGCATCGGTTGCAAATTTAAATACTGCTTCGATGCCCGATCAACCGATGTATTTTTATAGCTCTACATTGGCAAGTAGTCAGCCTTTAATTACCAACTCAAGAAGAATTGTACTTGATTATAACAATATAGTTACTGCCAATTTACAAAACACCGATACCATTTTTGTGGATTACTCGGCCAACTCAATGACCGGTGCTTTAACAACCACGTCAACTGCTGTGCTTTATTTCCGATGTGCTTCAAGCGTAGGTCAGTTAACATTCAGCAATGGCTGGACAAATAATGGCAAGATCATAATGGCAAGCATAAGTTGCCAGTATGCTTATTTGATAGTGTCGGCTGGTGTGTTGGTAAATCCGGTTGGTTCGGTAATTCAAAGTTCACCTTTACCTAACTGTATAGGCTACAACAGAATTGATGCGGCTGTAAATAATCAGGGAACAATTAATGTTGATTATACATTGCGTATTTATACAGCTACCGGAGCAAGCACCAATACCGGAACAGTTAACTATACTTCACCGAACACTACTTTGACATTCTACAACGGAACGGTAAACTGGAATGGCGGAACGCTTAACTTTAATACCGGATGTGTTTTAGCATTTAACAGTGCAACTTTAAACTGGAATGCAGGAGGATTAACAGGAGCAAACGGACAATTTATTTTTGAATCGTCAACCGGAAATTTCACTACGGCAACAACACCAAATACAAGAATGTATTTTAATAGTTCAACATTGGCAAGTACTATGTTGCCACTTACCTCCGCTCATTTAATTGAGTTGAATGCCAACAATACAATCTCAGCAGCGGTTTTTAATACCGATACCATCAGCATTCATTCCAGTGGAAATACTATGACTGGTGCGTTAACCACAGCCACTAATTCAGTAATACTTTTCGATGGTCTTAATAGTAATTCAATACTTTCTGTTAGTTCGGGTTTTACAAATAACGGCCTCATACGTTTATATAACACAGCCAATAATTATTACTATAGCTATCTTACTGTGAGTTCCGGAGTTTTAATAAATGCATCAACAGGAATTATTCGCAGCGATCCAAATCCAGCTATAACTGCTTACAATCGTATCGATGCTGCATTAAACAATCAGGGTAATATTCTGATAAACTTTACCCTACGGCATTACACAAGTATAGGTGCCTCGAATAACACAGGAACAATAAATTTTACGGGTGGTTACAATCTTGAAGTGTATAACGGTATCTGGAATTGGGATGGTGGCACTGCAACTTCTCCCTCAAGTCAGATT
>JANNXV010000220.1:0-3604 GCA_031409815.1 Bacteroidota bacterium | reverse complement strand
CCCTTTTGTTACCACAAGTGGATCAGCTTATGTGCGGGAAGTACCTTCCACTATCACAACTTCAAATATTGGATATAATGCAGTTGATCCTGTTTCCAATGGAGCGGGTTATTTCGGTATAGATTATCAAGGCTTGTGGTTTAAAGTAATGGGTACTTCTAATGGAGTAATTATTAGAAGTGTTGACATTGCGGCATCTAATCCTATTGGTTCGCCATATACGATTTCAATTAAAGATACCCTTGGTAATATTATTGCTCAGGCTTCAGGGTTTACTACCAGAACCAATGCCAGTGTAACAGCTCCCTTTAATATTGAGACCATACCCTTGAATATTTTTGTTCCGTATAGCCCAACTGCTTATTTTATGTGCGCGACAATAAGCCCTTTCTTATTGGTTTGTCAAAGCGCTGCAGTAGCCTCAACAGCACCCTGGATTATTCCCAATCAAATACAGATATTAGGATATGGTGACTTAGGTCCATTACCTAATCCAACCAGCTTATTTGGCACCAATACATTTGGTTTCTTCTTTAACTGGAAAATAGCAACCGGTGCTTTTGGAGCACCCTGTCAGGCGCCCTATAATGTAATTACACCCGGTGTAGCAACAATTACTTCAACCGGACCTACCACGTATTGTGGATCTGGCTATGACACCTTGATTGCCGGAGGCGACCCTTCGTGGGTAAACTTTAGCTGGAGCCCTGCTACAGGTTTAAATACTACAACAGGCGATACAGTAATTGCTACTCCATTGGTTACCACTACTTATACAGTATCTATAAATGATGGTATACCCGGGGGTTGTAGTACTACTAAAACGATTAAGCTTACTGTGAACGTACCTCCTTTTTCTGATGCAGGCTCCACAAAGTATGATACCATATGTGTAGCAGCCCCTCCTTTCCAATTGAATGGTAGTGGAGGTTCGGCCAGCATTAAGCAAATTGGTTTTAATCAGACAGGGACAACAGGGTTAATTTTTAATGGAAATTTGTCAACAAGGACACAATTGTATTTCAGTAAGGCGGATTTGAATGCAGCCGGGTTATTTGGTCCTGGTTTTATCAATAGTATTGCCTTCCAAGTGGGAAGCAGTACCCCCAATGCAACCTATGATAATTTTACTGTAATGTTGGATAATGCTACCGGAGGTTGTTTTAGTTCGACAGCTCATCAAACGCTTGGATTTACAGCATTTGCTGGCCCAATAACAGTACTTGGCCTCGGATGGACTGATATTGTATTTTCAAATCCTTATCCATGGAATGGAGTAAGCGATTTGATTATTGAAACTTGTTTTACCAATGCCAATACTGTCGGTTTTAACAGTGTTTATTTTACTCCTACTCCCGGATGTTTTTCCAGACGTTCAACCAACGGGTCTGGTTGTAGCGATCCGGCAGGAGCATTATCGGTGAACCGGCCAAATGTACGGTTTACAGGAGGTAATGTGTTTTATAAATGGACACCTGCTACCAATTTATCAGCTGACGATATTCCCAATCCACTATTTACACCCACCACACAAGGTGCAAAAAAATATTTCTTAACCGTTACTGATTCCGGTACTTTGTGTCAGCGAACCGATAGTGTTCAATTTGTGATTGATGATACACCTAAAACTCCTACGGCTTCCATTTTGGGTTGTGTGCCCAATGTAACTTCTTTAAGTATTTGCGATTCAGGTTCAGCTACGCTAACAACCATACAAAGAGATGCATCATTCCAGTGGCAACGGTCCAGCAATAATGTAAACTTTGCGGATATTCCTGGTGCTAATGGTGCGACATACACTACTGCAATAATAACAAGCGATGCTTATTATCGGGTAAAAGCTATTTGTGTTGATTCAGCATTTTCTAATTCCATATTCCTGGATGTGTTTAATCTTCAGTTAGTATCCACTCAGGGTGATACTATCTGTGGACCCGGTTTTGCTAATTTAAAAGCTACTGCAAACCCCGGAGAATTTGTAAGATGGTTCAGCGACTCAACAACAACAACAGTATTGGCAAATGGAGAAAATTATACGACCGATTTCTTATTACAAACTGATACTGTTTGGGCTACCGCTATTACCGACACAGCTACTCTTAACTGGTCAGGTGGCGGAGTAACCATACATGATAATGCAGTTGGTACTCCTTATCCTTCTACTATTACAGTTGCCGGATTAAATGTTTCAGCAAGATTAAAGAGTGTTTTAATTAACGGATTTGAACATACTTTTCCAGGAGATGTTGGTTTCGATTTAGAATCTCCATCACTGGATTTAGTAGGAGTATTGTCAGGAGAAGGTGGAGGAAACTCATTAACAGGAGTTGATTTGGTGCTGGAGAATTGTGCACCCGCTTTGCCTTCCGCACTTGTTAATGGAACCTTTGCACCAAGCAATCCGCTCAACTTTACAGGTAGTATGAATGGTATCTGGTCATTATATGTGGAGGACTTTTTTGCAGGAGATAGTGGATTAATAACTTCATGGGGTTTGGTATTCGAAAGAATTGTTTGCAGCGCACCTTCTAGAATTCCGGTAGTAGCGGTTGTTACCCCCCCACCAGCATTTGATGCTACAACACCAGATGATTCATTGTGCAAAGGAGAGTCAACCTCAATTAATGTAATTGTTGGCGTTCCTGCGTATCAAAACTTTTTATGGTCTCCTTCAGCAGGCTTAAATACTACTACAGGTATAAGTGTGGTTGCCAATCCATCGGTTACTACTAATTATGTGGTACACGCTATAGATAATGGTATCAATCAATGTAACAACTACGATACAGTTAAAATAGTAGTAAGCCCTATACCAACATTAATTGTTTCGTCAAGCATTATCAATGCTTGCGTTGGTTTCGTAGCAAATCTTAGTGCTTCCGGTTCTGGCGGTGTGTCCTATTTATGGACTCCATCAACAGGATTGAGTAGTGCAACAGTTGCGAACCCAACTGCTACAGTTGCCAGCGGAACATCTATTGAATATCACATTTTGGTAACAGACCTTATTACTGGTTGCAGCAAAGAAGATTCCATTACCTTAACTGCCTATAATAATACATCACCTGTAATTACACCTGGCGATTCGTTGCTTTGTGGAGGCTCTGACTTTTTACAATATGTAGTAGATAAAACAGGTCCTTTTGCTGGAGGATACCCTGCAGGTACCACGGTTGATTGGGTGATAGATGGCACCTTGTCCTTAACGGGATTAGCTCCTTCACAAGGGGTGTCTACATCAGGTCTATCTACTTTTCAGGCAATTGTTCATTTGCCTGCATTATTTGGTAATTGTACTAGCACTACCAGCACAGCATTGGTTACCTACCATGTATTGAATGTTACACGAATAATTACTCCTTCAACCTGTGGAAATGCAAATGGAAAAATTGTTGCAAACGTTGTTGGAACAGCTCCATTCCGTTACATATGGAGTGATAATGTTGGCGTTATTCGGGATTTTGTATCAAACAATGCTAAAGATTCCATAATTAATTTGCCGGGAGGAAACTATACTTTCACTGTGATAGATAATAATGGATTGGTTAATCCAGGCCCTTCTTGTAACTCAGGTTCGTTAACTTATACAGTACCTTCCAATGGC
>JANNXV010000219.1:0-4234 GCA_031409815.1 Bacteroidota bacterium | reverse complement strand
TATCATTGCTATCAATCGTATTAATTTCGATGTAAACATCATCAACACCAATATCATCAATATCATTATGATAACGGTGTGTATTATATGCCATCTAACGGAGGCTATGTAGTAGTAGCGGCACCGGTAGGCGCAACCATTACTACACTGCCGGCAGGTTATCAAACGGTTGACAATAGCAGCACCACAACTAATAGTAACAATACAACAATTAATAATTATTACTATAGTGGCACTTATTACGAAAAGTCGGCAGAGGGCTACGCAGTAGTGCCGCCAACTGCCGGTGTAGTAGTAGAAAATTTACCCGAAGGCGGAGTAGAAGAAAAAATTGGAGATATAACTTATGTAAAAGTTGGCGAAACGTATTATCAACCTATCGAAAAAAATGGAAAGAATATGTACGAAGTTGTTGACGTAGAAGCGGTCAAATAAAATTAACACTAAAATAAATTTAAATAGTATGAAAAAATCAATCCTTGCGTTGGCAGTATTAATTGCTTTCAATTTAAATGTTAATGCCAAGAAAAAACCAATTGATGTGCCATACAAAACGGCAATAGGAGTTAGGTTTTACCCGTTAGGTGTTTCACTAAAAATAAATAATAGTTATAGATCAAGGTCTACTGAGATTATTGGATATTTTAATAAAGGGTTTACCGGGGCATTTTATTACTATTGGAATTTCACACTTGATAAAAACCGAACTTTTCGTTTTTATGCCGGAGGTGGCGGTCAAGCAGGCTTTATCGATGAAGCGAATGGTGGCGGAGCAGAATTTGGAGCTAGTGGTATTATAGGACTTGATTATAAATTCAAAAAATTACCAATCAATTTATCCACTGACTGGCAGCCAGCCTATAAGTTTGGAGAGAATAATGGATGGGAAACATCATGGGGCGGAATAGCTGCCCGATTTGCTTTTTAATAATCAACTTTTGAATTGTGTAATGACAACAAACTACAATAAATTCCTGCTATTTTTATTTCTTGATATTTGCCCCTATTTCTCATTAGCGCAAGCTAATACTGGTATGGCAACCGGGAATTATGCAGGTGTTACTGGAGTTTGGATGAATCCTGCAAGTATTGCAGACAGCAGGTATCGGTTCGATATCAATATTATTGGATATGATTCTTATTTCAGGAACAATTATCTGCTGGTTAAAAAGGATGCGATGCTAAGAAGAATTTTTTATCAGCAGCCATATTCAAGTTCTTATCAAGAGGTAAAGAATGATTTAATAAAGGAAGAATGGCCGGTGAAAGGAAATGTTAATGGAACAGTTGTAAGTAATGCTTCGCTGCCGCTATCATTTATGGCCACTACAGGAGAAAAATCGGCTATAGCGCTTACCATGAATAACAGGCAGATTAATCGGGTAACCAATATGAATCCTGAATTGGCGCGAATGTTTTACAATCAACTGGCTGACCCTTCCATTTACGGTACGCAAATTAATATTGATACCATGCAGTATAATTTTCTTAATTGGCAGGAAGTTGGTTTTACCTACAGTCGAGTTTTAATAGCAGATAACCATCAACTTTTTAAAGCCGGTTTTACCGGTAAATGGTTAGGAGCTAATGCAGGAGCTTATATTCAAACAGATCAGGCAACAGTGAGTTTTTCGGATAGTGTAACAATGTCACTTAACTCACCGCTCATACATTATGCCCGCACCGAATCAGCCGACATTGGTGAATTTAGCAGGTTTGATTTGTTTAACAATTTAGCCGATCAAAGCTTTGGTTGGGATTTTGGTTTTGTGTATGAATTTAGAGCAAGAGTGAGTAAATTTAAATACATTGATGAATCTAATCAAGAGCAAACGAGGCGCGACAAAAACAAATACTTGTTTCGTATTGGACTTTCAGTTGTAGACATGGGCAAATTTACGCTTCAGAAAAAAGCGTTAACCAATGATCATTCCGCTGCTATCAATGACTGGGATATTTCGAATGTTAGCGCTTCAAATTTTTCACAATGGGATTCAGCATATTCTCAAAAGATAAAATATATTGATGGTGCTTCTAGCACATTCACTTATCGTTTGCCCTCAGCACTTATCGGTAACTTCGACTTGCATTTATTTGGACCTTTTTATGTGAATGTTACCGCCAAATCTCCCATCGTTGGTTTACTGAAGAAGACTGATACATATATTAAATCTGATAGGTGGACCATGATCACTCCTCGATTTGAAGCTAAATCGTTTGGGTTATACATTCCTGTTAGTCGCGATAAGTCTAGAACAAGTGTGGGTGCAACTGTTAGAATCGGACCGGTTTATTTCGGATCTAATAACCTGGCAGCAGTGCTTTCAAACTCAAAATTAAAAGAGGCAGATTTTCATTTTGGATTTCGTTTTTCGGTTCCATATGGTAAACCAACAAGAATGAATGCATTCTTAATGAGTCTGGTATCTGAAGTAAACGATACAGTTTATAAAAAGGATGTTAATGCTCAGTTAGATTCGCTTCAACGCCAGATTAATGACCTTTCAAGAGGTATTAATGACTCTACTTATAAAAGAGGGGTTAATATTTATGTGCAGAATTATGGTGTTGAAAGTTTTTTTGGCGGGCAAAATGCTGATAGTATTGCAATTCAAAATAGTACTTCAAAGAAATTTTTGCAACAACAAGATTCATTAAATAATAATATTAATAAGCAAACCGACACTTTATTATTTGCACTTGCTGCAAAAAATATTGAAAACGAGGAGCTGAAAAGGGAACTGGAGGAGAGTTCTAAAAAACGAAAATCAAGTGCAGGTAAGCCACAAAAGGTTTCAGTAAGCAATAAGGAAATGGAAAAGGAAGTGAAGCGAATGCGCAAGCAAATGGCTATTCAAAATGCTACTTTAATAACTGCTGTTGCTTTAGCAAATAAGGAAGACAAAGGAGCAAAAAAGGACACCGTTTATGCAATAATTGCTGTTAAAGACACTGCAAAAATTAGCGACACCACCAAAGTGAGTGGACAAGTAATACTTGGAGATACTACCGCAGTTGCAGACACCATTAGAAGCAGCGATACAACAATAGTTAATGGTCAAACAGTAATAAGAGATACTGTTTTAATACGCGATACTGTTATGATAAGGGAACTTGCACCACTTAATGCTGCAACGGTTCCATTCAGTGCAGATACTACATTAAAATTTGAACCGATAAATTTCTCTTCGGGAAGCTATACGGTTTCGGTTGCAGACCGCAAACGATTAGAAGCTTTGGCTATTCAAGCTAAGGCAAATTCAGGTATGTTGCTCGAAGTAACAGCGATTAATGATGCAACAGGTTCTGTAAGTGCAAATCGAAAAATTGCAGCTTCTCGTTTGTCGGCTGTAACAAATGTTTTAATTAAAAATGGTGTGAAAGACAGCCAGGTTTTAACGCGCACTCAACTTGCAAATGAATCAAAAAATCAAAATGCAAAAAGCCCACGCAGGGTAGAAGTAAGAGTTTTAAAACTGAATTAAAATGAAAACAATTTATTCTTTTATAAAAGATACTTTAACGGGAGGTATATTATTCTTAATACCCCTAATTGTACTTTATTCGTTATACAAAAAGGCGCATGAATTGGTTAGTAAAATTGCAAAACCTATTCTGCATATGTTACCTGAAACCATGTTTGGTATTGAACGCGAAAAAGTTTTTTTAGTAATTACTTTACTGCTTGTTTGTTTTTTAAGCGGTCTGCTTTTTCGAACCACTGTTGTTAAGAACATGATGGCTAACCTCGAGGTTAAATTATTTTCAAAAATACCAGGCTACTCCATGATGAAGGCAGTAACTGTTGATACGCTTGGGGATGACTTAAAGCATAACATGAATAGTGTTTTAATTAAAGAAGGAGACTCATGGATGATGGGTTTTTTGGTTGAGGAAGCAAATGGACTTTGTACTGTATTTATTCCAGAAGCACCCGGATACACTTCCGGTGATGTGAGAATAATTCAGGATAGTGAGGTGAAAAAACTTACTATCTCAACTAGAGATGCAGTAAAAATTCTTAAAGGTTATGGTTTAGGAGCGATTGCTTTAGTAAAGTAAAATTTTTGAACTAAAATAAGCTGCACACTTGCTAAATTTTTTAGAATAGGAAATTTTATCCATGATTTGTTCTCTTAAATTGAATTGTTAGAACCTTAAATAACTTATAAATAAAATTAAAAAATCACAAACAGAAAAAAGTATGAAAAAGAATGTAGCAGAATTTATTGGA